>CAIUDK010000175.1 GCA_903897875.1 uncultured Hyphomicrobiales bacterium | reverse complement strand
CTTGAGCTTTATTTGGTTGTAGACAGTTGGTTGTCGTTTGCCGTCTTAGTTCACAAAGTTGTTCACGGCTTTTCTCTGCCTGTCCGGTCAATGTCCGGTTTGATTTTTGAGGTTCGGGCCTCATTGTCTACCGTTCTAAAAACTAGATAACGATTACAATGAGTTAAGTGGTGCCGGTTGCAAGATTCGAACTCGCGACCTACTGATTACAAATCAGTTGCTCTACCAGCTGAGCTAAACCGGCGCTGGATCTGGGTGAATGGCTGGCCCCGATTGGGGCTGCATCCGCTTCGATCCGCTTCAGCTACCAGCCTCGGGCGCTGGATGCAACAGGCCGATGACTTTTTCTCGTGCAAATTTCTCACGCACATATCCGTGATGTTGTCCCGCAGGGCCGGTTTGCTTGGGCTTTGCCCCAAAACGAACCCAATTTCTGCGCGAAAAAGGCCGCTTTGCCAGCACAATAGCCAGTTCAGACGCCTGCTGAGGTTTGAGCAGGGTGTTGAGGGTTTTGGTATTGGAGAGGTCTCAATGAAGAAAATATGGATGGCCTGCGGGCTTGGGGCTGCTGTGGTGATGGCGCCCGTCAGCATGGATGTGGCTGTTGCCGGGGATCGAGGCGGCGCTGTTGCGGCCGGGGTGATCGGTGGAATGGCTTTGGGGGCTTTGGCCGCCGGGGCGATGCGCCCGGCCTATGAGGCCGAACCTATCTATGTTGATCCACCGCCACGTCGGGTCTACATGCGCCCGCCACCGACCGTCTATGCCGATCCTGAGTGCTATCTGGAGCGCCGTCGCGTCTGGGATGGCTATGCCTATACGATGCGCAGCGTTCGGGTGTGCCCTTAAGCGCTGTTGGGCTGTAAGCCGGGCCCTGTAATTGTGGCCCTAAATGCAAAAGGCCCCGCACTGATGTGCGGGGCCTTCTGTGTTTTGAATAGGCTTCGACGATTAGTCGTTAGCGAAAATGTCGCGATCCTTAGTCTCTGGCATGAAGATCAAGCCGATGACGAAGGTGCCCATGGCAATCACAATCGGGTACCAAAGACCGGAGAAGATGTCTCCAGTTGAGGCCGCGATGGCGAAGGCTGTTGGTGGCAAGAAGCCGCCAAACCAGCCGTTGCCGATGTGATATGGCAGCGACATGCCGGAGTAGCGAATGCGGGTTGGGAAGAGTTCAACCAGCAAGGCTGCAATCGGGCCGTAAACCATCGTCACGTAGATCACGAGCATGAACAAAATGCCCATCATCTGGATCGCGCGAGGGTCGGTGAGGACGCCAGCAACTGTCGGTGCCTTCAGGATGGAAGGATCGCCAACCTTTGGATAGCCAGCTTCAACAGCAGCTGCCGTCACCTTTGTTGCAAAGTCCTTATCCACGACAACTTCGTTGCCACTCACGGTCACCTTCGTGCCAGAACCAGCAGGACCTGTTGTCAGGTCATACTTGATAGCGGCTGCAGCCAGACCACGACGAGCGATGTCGCAAGGGGCTGTGAAGACACGGATGTTGACGGGATCAAACACGCTACCGCATGTTGCAGGATCTGCCTGAACAACGACCTTAACGGTGTTGTGTGCAGCAATCAGCTTTGGATTTCCGATGTCGGCAAGTTTGCCAAACAATGGGAAATACGTCACCGCAGCGATCAAGCAACCAGCCAGAATGATCGGCTTACGACCGATTTTGTCTGACAGAGCGCCGAAGACCAAGAAGAACGGTGTGCCAGCGAGAAGCGAGAAGGCGATCAGCAAGTTCGCTGTCGTGCCATCAATCTTCAATGTCTGCGTCAGGAAGAACAGGGCATAGAACTGACCTGTGTACCAGACTACAGCCTGACCGGCTGTACCACCCAGAAGCGCGATGAGCGCAATCTTCATGTTATCCCAGCGACCAAATGCTTCGGTCAAAGGTGCCTTTGACAGCGTGCCTTCAGCCTTCATCTTCTGGAACGCAGGTGATTCATTCAACTGCAAACGAATCCAGATCGATACGCCCAAGAGCACGATGGAGACGAGGAACGGTACGCGCCAGCCCCAATCAGCAAAAGCTTCTGGTGTCATGTTGAGACGCAGTGTCAGAATGACGAGCAATGAGGCGAAAAGGCCAACAGTTGCTGTTGTCTGAATCCACGATGTGTAGAAACCACGACGACCCTGTGGCGAATGCTCTGCAACGTAAGTTGCTGCACCACCATATTCACCGCCCAGTGCAAGACCCTGAACCAGTCGGCATGAGATGAAGCCGATTGGAGCGAGCATGCCGATTGATGCGTAGCCAGGAAGAAGACCGACAACGAAGGTCGAGATACCCATCAATGTCATGGTGACAAGGAAGGTGTATTTGCGGCCGATGAGATCGCCGAGGCGACCAAACACAAGTGCACCGAATGGACGCACTGCGAAACCTGCAGCAAAGCCCAACAGAACGAAAATGAAGCCTGCAGTTGGATTCACGCCTGAGAAGAAGTTGGCGCTGATGTTGGCAGCGAGCGAACCGGCGAGGTAAAAATCATACCATTCGAAAACGGTACCAAGCGAGGAAGCGAGAATAACGCGCTTTTCCTCTTTGTTCATCGGGCGGGCCTTGGCCCCCGTTGAATAGTCTGTGGCCATGGTCATAGCTTATCCTTGGTTTTCCCTAAACTTTTCTTGTTCGTGCAGATGTTGAGAACCACACGTTGACAAGAGTAAGTGAACTTTAGGGACAACCGCTCGCGCGCGCTATGAAACCTTCGTCTAGCCAGCAATCGTATACATAAAATTTTGCGCAAATTTGTTTGCAGCGCAACAAAAATGCTGCGCTGCAGATTCTCTTAGTTCAGCTTCAGCCGCACGATGGTCAGTGCAACAGCGCAGGCGTTTGATACGTTGAGGCTTTTGATTTTGCCTGGCATATCGAGGCGGGCCAGCACATCGCAATTTTCACGCGACAGACGACGCAGGCCCTTGCCTTCAGCCCCAAGAACAAGCGCCAAAGGACGTGTGAGCTCGATATGCTCCAAAGATGCGCCGCCTTCCGAATCGAGTCCGACGCGCTGGTAACCCATGTCTCCCAATTCCTCGAGCGCACGCGCCAGATTGACCACGCTGGCAATCGGCACATGCTCAAGCGCACCCGATGCGCTCTTGGCCAGCACGCCTGTCATGGCTGGCGAATGGCGCTCAGTGGTGACAATGGCGCTGACGTTAAAGGCCGCAGCGGTCCGCATGATCGCCCCAACATTGTGGGGGTCGGTAATCTGGTCGAGTACGAGCACGATGCCGTCGGCTGGCAGCTCATCAAGCCCGATGGGCTCCAAAGGGCCAGCCTCTGCCAAAAGACCCTGATGGACAGAATCAGCTGGCAAACGCGACGAGAGCTCTTCATTCGAGACGATGGTGGGCACGAGGCCCTTGGCAGCAATCTCGTCTGCGAGCCGCTCGGCAGCCACATCGGTGGCCCAGAGCCGCACAATCTTGCGCTGGCTGGAGCGCAGAGCCTCACGGACGGGGTGGAAGCCAAAGAGCAGCACGCCGCCACCGGCGACCCGATCCTTAGGCGGCTGGCCCCTGCCAGGGCGCGAGAATTTGCTGCCAGCACCCTCAGCATGGGGGTTTTCTGGGCGTTGATGACGTTCGGCCCGGCTGGGGCCGCGGAAAGTTTTTTTGCTCACGGGGAGATTTACACCTGATTTACGAGGGCGGAGGCCGCATAAGGCCGCTTCGCCGAAGTCCTTTTCATGTCATGCTCAGGGGCTGCTGGCAAACTGATAGCGCGCTGGTGGCGATTTTGGGTTGACAGAAACGGAGCCTCTCCCCATAAGCGCCTTGAACGAAGTTACCCCGTCGGTTGGCGGGGATTTTTTTCGTTTACTCGGCGCCACATGCGTTGAATGGGGGAATGTCCCGAGCGGCAAAGGGGGAGGACTGTAAATCCTCTGGCTAAGCCTTCGTAGGTTCGAGTCCTACTTCCCCCACCATTCTTCTCTTTAAGCCTGATAACCGTTTGAAAGCACTCAACCTTTTTTAAGGTGGGGGCGTTCGCTCTCTGCGTGGGGGCGTTTGTGCTGCGCTGTGCGGCCCGCCAACTGCAAAATCAAAACTCAGCAACCGTTGGCTCCGTACAAGTCAAACGCCAAAGCTGGAACTGTTCTTTGGGCAATTCGTTTTATCATTGCGAGACAAAGCTAAGAACGAAGCAAAACCAGATCCGTATTTCGGGCACTTCAACCAAAGCAAATGCCATCCGAAAATCAGATAGACATTTGCTGAGGTCATTTTGACTTCCATCAGCGGAGCCATCTTTCATCAAACGTGTTTCTGAACTGCTCGAGACATAGATATCGGCTTTGCAGCGTTTGAAGGGTCATCTTTAGAGGAGCGAGTCATGATTAAACTCTGGCAAGGCGCGTTGATTGTTGCTGCTGTGAGCATTCTGGCAGTGGCGGCTGTTCAGCTCAACGGATCTCCGGCGCATTCGCAATCGGGCAAAGTCCCTGTGCCGCCCATGTGTCAGGACAGCAATATCCAAATTCCCACGCGCAATGGTCTGGAATGGAAGCAGCTCATCGTCTGCCCCAATGATTGATGTTTGCGTCCTGCAGACTGTTTGATCGACACTGGGCAGCAAATGCCTAATTTTAGCGGCGAGGCTTCTCAAACAGAGGGGCCTCGCCGTTTTGCTTGAGAACTTGTGGCAGGGGACTTAAGGGCAGGGGCTTGCGGGCAGAGGCTTGTGGGCAGGGGGGCTTGAAGCTCCGGGCAGGGGTTGAGCAGGAAGGCCCCAGATTTTGACAATTTAGGCCAGTCCGTCTAAGAAACCTCTGCGCACGCAACGCGGCCATAAAAGCCGTGGAACAGGTTTAAGTGACAGGTCTAAAACCCTCCGCACCCTGCGCGACAAAGACCGCAAAAGCGCAAATGCGGGTGTAGCTCAATGGTAGAGCAGCAGCCTTCCAAGCTGACAACGAGGGTTCGATTCCCTTCACCCGCTCCAATCTTGATTTTAACCAATAAAATCAAGTGTTACGTGAGGTTTAGACGGTTTCAAAACTTGCCAGTGCTAAAGCCTAGTGCTAAAAAGTCCACCGATTTCCGCGCATTTCTCTGACGTTGCCAGACACTATTCAAAGGCGCGGGTTCGTTTCGAGCTTGGACAGCATTTGTCCGCGCGGCGGGCGCATCATGGCGG
>CAIUDK010000174.1 GCA_903897875.1 uncultured Hyphomicrobiales bacterium | reverse complement strand
TTCATCGACACGTCGTCGAGGAGCGGGTTGGCAATGGCCGCCTCAGCAGCGCGGCTGGCGCGCTTCTCGCCGGAGGCCTCGCCCGTGCCCATCATGGCCTTGCCCATGCCGCGCATGATGGCGCGCACGTCGGCGAAGTCGAGGTTGATAAGACCCTCGCGGACCATCAAATCAGTGATGCAAGCAACGCCCGAGTTGAGAACCTGATCGGCCATCGCGAATGCGTCAGCGAACGTGGTCTTTTCATTGGCAACGCGGAAGAGATTCTGATTTGGAATCACGATCAGCGTATCAACTGCATCCTGCAATTCCTGAATGCCCGATTCAGCTGTGCGCATACGGCGCATGCCTTCGAACTGGAATGGCTTGGTGACAACACCAACTGTCAGAATGCCCATGTCGCGTGCAGCGCGTGCAATGACAGGTGCAGCACCTGTACCTGTGCCGCCGCCCATGCCGGCTGTGACGAAGCACATATGCGCGCCAGCCAGGTGATCACGAATTTCTTCAATCGCTTCTTCAGCAGCCGCACGGCCAACTTCTGGGTGCGAACCTGCGCCAAGACCTTCAGTCACCTGAAGACCCATCTGAATGATGCGATCAGCGCGCGAAGCCGTCAGCGCTTGCGCATCTGTATTGGCCACAATGAAGTCAACGCCAATCAGCCCCGACGCGATCATGTTATTGACCGCATTTCCGCCTGCGCCGCCGACACCGCACACCATGATGCGGGGCTTGAGTTCCCTTAACTCGGGAGCCTTGAGATTGATCGTCATCGTCTGGCCTCTCAACATAGGGACGCCTTACGGTCGCCCTGTTTATTTACACTACCTCAAACCAAACAGGACCGCCGCGGCCTGTCTAATATCAGCGACTAAAAACTCTCACGTAACCATCGTCCGACACGTGAGAAATACCCATCCGAACCATTGCCCCTCATCACACCATGGCTGCGAGGTTCGAAATGTTCGATCCCTGCAACTTGTGGATAGACAAGCAGACCAACCGCCGCGGAAAACGCCGGATTCTTTGCCGATTCTGGCAATCCCTGGATACCCAGTGGACGCCCGATCCGAACCTGACTTGAGATGATACGCCGTGCAGTTTCCTGCAAACCTGTTAGCTGGCTCGCGCCGCCGGTCAGAACGATGCGACGTCCCGACTGTGGCATGTAACCTGCTGCCTTTAGACGATCTCTCACTAACTCTAAGATTTCCTCAACGCGCGGACGAATAATGCGAACAAGCTGCGATTTTGGCACGTGATGAGGATATTCGCCCTCTTCACCCACCTGAGAAACCGTAATTGTCTCACGATCATCTGATGCAGATGAGATGCATGACCCATAAAGAGTCTTCAAACGCTCAGCGTCCGACAGACGCACACTCAAGCCGCGCGCAACGTCCATGGTGACATGATTGCCCCCCACAGCCACTGCATCAACATGCGTCAAATGCCCGCCCGAAAACAAAGCAATCGAAGTTGTGCCGCCGCCCATATCGACAATCGCGGTGCCCAATTCCGATTCATCATCCACCAGAGCCGACAGGCCCGAGGCGTAAGGCGTGGAAACGATGGCCTCAACATTCAAATGACAACGCTCGACAGCCAGCATCAGATTGCGAGCAGCTGCGACATCACAGCCAACCACGTGCATTTCTGCACCCAATTCTTCGCCAATCATGCCCTGAGGCGCGCGAACACCGGTTGTGGAATCCACAGAAAATCCATTCGGCAGAGAATGAAGCACGGCACGACCCTGCATCGCGGTGCGCGAGGCGGCTGCCTCCAACACACGTTGAATGTCGTAGCTTGTGACACCCTTACCGCCGATGCCGACCTTGGCTTGATAGAGCTGTGAGCCAATGCGGCCGCCAGTGATATTGACGATGACGCTTTCAACCTGCACGCCAGCCATGCGCTCAGCGGCATCGACAGCGAGGCGAATAGCGCCCTCAACTTCGTCCATAGCAACAACAGCGCCGCCCTTCATGCCGCGCGAGCGTTGATGGCCAATGCCCAAAACACGGCAACGATGTGTGCGACCGCGCAAAGCCTCTTGCGCTTCAACTGGCGACAGGCGCGCAATCAGGCAAACCACTTTCGAGGTGCCGACATCCAAGACTGATAGAATAACGCTTTTACCAGCGGGCAAAGGCTTCATACGTGGGGTCAAAATGCGGGAGCTCATGTCGGCCCCCCCTTGCCCTTTTTGCGTGACATGGCTTCCTGGCGAACAGCAAGTGCTTCTTCTGTCAGGCGCGCCGTGAGGCGGCCCGGAATGCGGAGATCCACCGAAATCAAATCCTTATCGAGCAAGCGCATATCGCGTGTCAGGCGCGCAAATTGCGCCAGCGCGACTTCAGGCTCTGCCTCTGGCAATTTCACATCAAGTCCATTGGTCAGCTTCAGCGTCCAGCGACGCTGGCCAACCAAAATGCCAGCCCGGACACGTGAGCGCAGATCGCCCGCCACATCCAACAACGCCAAATACTCGCCGACGCGCTCATTAGCGCCCGCACCCACCACGAAGGGCAGATCGACCAGATTATGATCGCGTAATTCATCAATCGGCGTGCCATCTGACGAAATCACGAGAAGTTGGCCATCTTTCTGCCAGACGCCGAACGGCTCGCGCTCAGTGATTTCGATAATCAGACGATTTGGATAGAGTTTGCGCACATTGGCATCAGCCACCAAAGGCAGCTTTTTCAGATCTTCGCGCACAGTTGCGGCATTGATCATGAGCAGTGAATTGCGTGGTCCAAGACCTGCGGCAGAGAGAATTTCACCTTGGCCCAGATCATGTGTGCCGGTGATGGTGATTGCTTCCAGACCAAAACCGACCGTGCTGGCCAGCATATCGGAGATCGAACCATTTTCGACAACGAAAGCGTCGTAATGACCGCCGCGAATGAATCCAAAGCCTGCAGAACCGCTGAGCAACAGCAGAACAAGACACGTTCCCGTGCCGCGACGCGACAGCAGACGTGAAAACGTCTGTGGTGGCTTCCTACGAGGGAAGCGCCGGCGCTGCGAAGAGGAGAACATGGACACCATTGAAACACGCGACGAACTAGAGACTAAAGACACACCAGAAGTAGAAGATAGACCAATGCGTGCAGAGGCCGGGAACTGAGAAGCCCCCTTTAACGATCGCAAGACGCGTCGTTGACCATCCATCGCACCAACCCACCAAACGAGAACCCAGCATAACCAGCCATTTCAGGAACCAACGACGTCTCAGTCATGCCGGGTTGCGTATTGACCTCCAACACAACGAGCTCGCCGGAACCGCCGGGCGTGTCGTCAAATCGAAAATCCGTCCGGCTTACGCCTCGGCAACCGAGCGCCTGATGGGCCCTGAGACTCAACTGTTGAACGATATGGTAAATATTTGGTTTAAGTTTCGCCGGAAGGACGTGAATTGACCCTCCTTTCGAATACTTTGCGTGATAATCGTACCAACCGCCGTCGGCCGCCGTGATTTCGATGACGTCCAGAGGCCGATCACCCATCACCGCACAGGTCAATTCACGGCCCGCAACGAATCGTTCTGCGAGCAAAAACTCGCCATAAGGCCAATCGGCCGCACTCAGCTCCGCTGGCGGAAGTGCCTGATCTGCCTTGACAATAAACACACCGAAGGAAGAGCCCTCAGCAATCGGCTTCAACACATAGGGCGGTGGCAGCACATGGCCCTTGGCGGCCTCCGCGCGCGAGACAACACGCCCTTGCGCCACAGGAATATTGGCAGCCGCCATGATCGCCTTTGCGCGATCCTTATGCATAGCGAGGGCCGAGGCCAGCACGCCAGAATGTGTGTAGGGAATCTGCAAGACTTCCAGCACGCCTTGAATGGTGCCGTCTTCTCCAGCCGGACCATGCAAAGCGTTAAAAGCAACATCGGGCTTCAACGCTTCAAGCACAGTGGCGATATTACGAGCAACGTCGACACGCGTGACACGGAAGCCCTCGCCCTCAAGGGCAGTGGCGCAGGCCTCGCCGGAGCGCAACGAGACATCTCGCTCAGATGACCAGCCACCCATGAGGACCGCAACATGCCTACTCATCAACGTCCCTTCGATCCATCCGCACCGGCATCCCGAACCCAAAGTTCGAGCGAATTAACATGCGCCGCCAAGTAAAACCCGCGCAGGGCCGACGCATAAAGTTCATCGCCGTGGGGCAAATCACTTAGTGCATGTGAATCTACTATAATAACATTCGGATTGCGCACAGAAATATTGTCAAAAGCGACAGAAAAATCGTCACGAATGTAGCCAAAGAGTCGTGCGCGTAGATTTGGATCTGTTTCTGACTCAAGAGCGAGCTTTGCGGCCATCGAAATCCATAAACGATTTTGAGTCCCGACCCATGTTCCATCAATCTGTCGGGCAATCGGATGGCCATAATCCATGTCAAACGCCAGCATCATCATGCGCGGATGGGCGGGCGCATATTTGGCCAAGGCGTCACGTAAACCCGGCACCTCCTCATCCCGCAAAAGCTGCGCGCCGAGGAACAAAGGAGACAGCAAGGTGAAGGGCAGCAACACCCCAAGACAGAAGCGAAGACGCGCCGCATTGAGTGTTTTGTGATCCAATACGAAGAACAGCCCGGCGAACAGCGCAGCGCCCACCGCTGGCAATCCATGATTGATCCAGCCTTTGAATTGAATCACATAAACGAACAGACAGCCGATGCAGGCAGCCAACCAAACTGCGAGCCGCATTGAGATAGGACGCTGAGTGAGCACAAAGGCAGCACACACCACCAAAGCTGGAAACCAAAAAATCGAGAGCTTAACAACATCCAGCACACCAGCCCCGTTGGTGGCGTAGATATGCGCAACGAGAGGCACGATCGTTTTGAGATATTCGGGATAGATGAAGACCAAGATGCCTGAATAGATCGCCACGCTCAGCCCAAGGCCAATATATTCGGGCCACATAGCGCGCCAGATAGAGGGCTTGCGCACCCAAGCAACAAGCCACGCCGCACCAAGTGCCGCCACATAGATCGGCTTAAACGCCAGCGCGAGACCCGCGCAAAACCCCGCGATCAATGCAGATATAGCCGCGACGCGCCCACCATCTGCGCGCACATTCACCGCCGCCATCCCCGGCAACAGCGCCAACAACACGGCATGTTCGCGTTGCGCAAAACAAAAAGCTGGCATGAAGCAAACAATGAACGCCCCGCCCAACCAAAGCCAAGGCTTTTCCAAGTCACTGATGCACTGACCCTGCTCTAAAATGCGCACATAGAGCATGAGCGAAACAACGCCCCAGGCCAGCATAAAGCCAACAACCACTGGCTCGATGGCAATGTGCAAGGCGCGCGCAACAGCAACGCTGGGCATATAAAGTAAAAACGCCATGGGTGGATTCGGATCCGAAATATCCACATAGGCGCGCGCGCCATCATACACCTGCTCAGCGAAGGTGATGAACCACGACACATCCCGATCAATATGGCCAAGGCTTTGGACCAGAGCGGTCAACGCAATACATACCGCTACGCCAAAAAAACTCTGCCGCATGGATAGACCTGCCAGACCGCGACGCATGTCGGTCTCCGGCGTCATTGCGAAACCTTTCGACTTAAATTCCTATAAAATTACGCAATACCAATTCGTTTAATTTCCCAATGCAACTCGATGCCGCTCGTCTCTTTGACGCGACGACGCACGTCTTCACCAAGGCTCTCAATATCCGAAGCTGTCGCGCCACCGCGATTGATGAGGAAGTTACAGTGCATCTCGGACACCTGCGCATCGCCCACAACAAGCCCGCGACATCCGGCCGCATCAATCAATTGCCATGCCTTGCCACCCGGTGGGTTCTTAAATGTCGAACCGCCCGTCTTTTCCTTAATCGGCTGCGAGGCTTCACGCGCTGCCGTGATGCGATCCATCTCAGCCAGAATTGTTTGCGTGTCACCGGGCCGACCTTGAAACACGGCCTGCGTGAAAATCACATCCAACGGTGAGGTGCTGGTACGATAGCTAAAGCCCATGTCTGCGTGGGTGAAAACCCGCACCTGCCCTTTGCGATCAACGCCGCGCGCCTCAATCAAGACATCCGTCGTCTCACCACCATGAGCACCTGCGTTCATCCGCAACGCGCCACCGATGGAGCCGGGAATACCGCGAAAGAACGCCAGCCCATCAACGCCCGCATCAGCTGCAGCGCGTGCAACACGCACATCAGGACAGCCAGTGCCCGCGCGCACCCGATAATTGTCTTCAACAACAATCTCACCAAACGCCTTGCCAGCAAGACGAATAACAACACCGGGAACGCCGCCATCACGCACGATCAGGTTAGACCCCAGACCGATAATCATCACCGGAATATCAGCATCAAGGCGGGCCAGAAAATAAGCCAGATCGGCTTCATCAGCCGGCACAAAAAACAATTGCGCAGGTCCGCCCACACGAAACCACGTATAGGGCGACAAGGGTTGGTTGGCCGTCAAACGACCACGCAACTCTGGCATCTTGGCTGCAAACTCTGGCGTCAGATCAGCAAAACTCATTTGGCATCTCCTGCCAATTGCGCTGGCAGAGCATAGGCCCATTGCGTGATATTTCCTGCGCCCAAAAAGATGACGTAATCACCGGGCTTGGCAATGCTCTTGATCATTTTTGGCAGATCATCGGGATTGGACAAAGCCACCGCATGGCGATGACCATGCGCCTTGATGGCAGCCACCAATGAATCGCGATCAAAACCTTCAATTGGTTTTTCGCCAGCCGCATAAACATCCGAAACAATAACGGAATCGGCATCATTAAAGCACGCGGAGAATGGCTCGAACAAAGCCTGCAAGCGCGAATAGCGATGCGGCTGCACAATGGCAATCACCTGCCCCTTAGTGGAGGCACGCGCGGCACGCAGCACAGCAGAAATTTCGACAGGATGATGGCCGTAATCATCAAAGATGGTGACGCCGTTCCATTCACCTGTTTTGGTGAAGCGACGCTTCACACCACCAAAGGTGGAGAGACCCTTGCGAATGGCCTCTGGCGACATGCCAAGCTCATAGGCCACAGCAATAGCCGCTGTTGCATTGAGCGCATTGTGATGGCCGGGCATGGGCAACACGATATTTTCGAAATAAGTCGCATCCGCTGTCTTGCGATCACGGATCAGCACGTTGAATTTACAAATGCCGCCAGCCAGCTCCACATCCAACAAGCGCACATCGGCTTGCGGATTTTCGCCATAAGTAACGACGCGACGATCTTCAATGCGCCCGACCAATTCTTGCACGGTGGGATGATCGAGACACATCACCGCAAAACCATAGAAGGGCAAGTTCTCAACAAGTGTGCGAAACGCCTGCTTCACGGCATCGAACGTTTTGAAATGATCGAGATGCTCAGGATCAATATTGGTGACGATGGCAACGTCAGCTGGCAATTTCAAAAATGTGCCATCAGACTCGTCGGCTTCAACAACCATCCAATCGCCGCCGCCCAGACGCGCATTGGTGCCATAGGCATTGATGATGCCGCCATTGATGACCGTGGGATCAAACCCACCCGCATCAAGAAGTGTGGCCACCAAAGACGTCGTAGTTGTTTTGCCATGCGTACCAGCAATGGCGACGCATTGCTTCAAGCGCATCAACTCGGCCAACATTTCGGCGCGACGCACAACAGGAATACGACGCTCGCGTGCAGCAGATAGTTCTGGATTGTCACGCGTGATCGCCGTTGACACAACGACAACAGCCGCCTGCCCCAAATTGGCCGCATCATGGCCAATGAAAATCTTAGCGCCCTTTTCGCGCAATCTTTTGACATTGGCATTCTCATTCGCATCCGAACCTTGGACAGCATAACCAAGATTGAGAAGCACTTCGGCAATGCCCGACATGCCGATGCCGCCAATGCCAACAAAATGAATGGCGCCAAGCTCGCGCGGAAGTTTCATGCTCTTGTCTCCGATAGGGTATGGCGCTCAATCAATTCAATAACCAAATCTGCAAGCCGCTCAGCGGCATCTTCCCGTCCAACACTTTTGGCCGCATTTGCCCGTGCTGCCAAATCATCCCGATGGGACATGGCATAACGCAACTCATTCGCCAACCAGTCGGGCGTAAAATTCGCCTGAGACACAACGCGCGCCGCAGACGACTTCTCCAGAAGCTGAGCATTGGCCGCCTGATCTTGATCAAGCGCGAAGGGAAACGGCACCAAGATGGATGGGCGACCAATCACCGCCAGCTCCGTCACAGTGGAGGCACCAGAACGGGCGATCACCAAATGGGCATTTGCGATCCGTTGCGGAAGGTCGGCAAAAAATGGCGCGACCTCGAAGGAAAGTCCAAGCGCCTCGTAGGCCGCCTTGACGCGCGCTTCATCTTCGCCGCGCGCTTGCTGAACAATATGTAAATGCGAACGTTCTTCTTCGCTCAACATCTCAATCGCTGCTGGCACAATATCTGACATGACACGCGCGCCCTGCGAGCCACCCGTCACCAACAATTGAAACCGCGCATCAAAACTGTTGAACGGGACTTTGGCAGCAGCCAAGGCAGCCGGGCGTACGGGATTTCCTATGTAACGTGCCTTTGAACGCGTTTGAACATTAAGCCCACCCACATCAGGAAAGCCTGTGGCAACACAATCAACGCGATTGGCCAAATAGCGATTGGCGCGACCCATGACGGCATTTTGTTCGTGCAACATGCTGGGCACGCGCAAGACGCTTGCCGCCAACAAAGGTGGAACGGTTGGATAACCACCAAAGCCGATCACGCACAAAGGCCGGCGCATCAGCATGACGAGTGATGAGTACACAACACCCCAAGCAATGAACGCGCTGGCGATCATTTTAGGTACAAGCCCAGCACCTTTGGGCGTGGCAGAGGCGATGATGTGGGTCTTGCGCGCTGGAAATTCATTGCCATACGACAGCGCACGATGATCGGTCATCAACTCAATCTCATAGCCGCGTGCGCGCAACACGCACGCCAGCGATTGCGCTGGGAACAAATGTCCACCAGTGCCACCCGCGGCTAGAAAAATCGCGCGCTTTCCAATCATAAGGCTACCGGCTCGGCAATGGAGGAACGTGGACGACGGCGCGTGACGGAAATCAAAAAGCCCATTGCAAGCGCAAGCGATAGCAAGCTTGAACCGCCATAAGAAATGAACGGCAAGGTCATGCCCTTTGCTGGCATCAAGTGAAGATTCACTGACATATTGATGGCGCTCTGCAATCCAAACAGCATCACAAGTCCCGCTGCCGCAAAACGACAAAATGGATCTTCGTTTCTGGCCGCACCAAACAGACCCCGCAAAACAATGAAGCCAAAAATCGACACAATCAACAGACAGGCGATAATGCCAAACTCTTCTCCCGTCACTGCGAAAATAAAATCGGTGTGACTGTCTGGCAAAATACGTTTGAGACTACCCTCACCCGGTCCTTTACCAAACCAACTGCCAGAGATGAAACTCTCCAACGCCGTATCAACTTGGAACGTATCGGCCGCAGCCGTACCTGATGCGGGATCGATAAACTTCTCGATGCGTAGCCGCACGTGGGGCACGAACTTATATGTAATCAGAATGCCGCCAGCAGCAGCACCAAAAAGTCCAGCCACCCAGAACCAATGCAAACCAGCCATAAAGAACAGACCAGCCCAGACGAGCGTGATCAGCATCGTCTGTCCAAAATCGGGCTGAAGAATGAGCGGAATGATCGTTGCTGGAAGAAGCAAAATGGCCAGATAATTGGCTGGCACATCGCGCCGACGCGCACCTTCAGAAAATGCCCAGGCTGCCAAAATGACAAACGCAGGCTTTACGAACTCTGATGGCTGAATGCCGAAAATCCAACGCCGTGAGCCTTTCACTTCAACGCCAAACACGAGCGCTAAAAGAATAAGCCCCATGCCAGCAAAATACAGCAACAAGGCACCGCGCCGTACAGCACGAGGACTAGCAAAGGATGTCCCTAGCAAAACAATGGCGGCAGGAATGAGAAACAACACCTGTCGATTCACAAAATGAAATGTCGATAGGCCAAGTCGTTCAGCAACAGCCGGCGAGCCAGCCATTGCTAGCACCACGCCAATCACCATCAAGGTAGCGATGGCCGCCAACATCCAGCGATCAACAGTCCACCACCAATCCGCAAATTGCGAACGCTCAGCGCGCGATACCATCTTAACCCTCGCTTGCTTTGAGCACTTGCGTGCAGACCATTTCACGAAACGCATTGCCGCGAACTTCGAAATTGGCAAATTGATCATAAGACGCACAGGCTGGCGACAGCAGAACAACGCGCTCGCCATCCTGTGCCGTCTGCGCATCTTTTGCTGCCAATTGTGTTGCCCTATCCAACGTCTCACACATCACAATGGGGAAAGCGTCACCAATGGTGCGCGCAAAATCCGCCGCAGCTGAGCCAATTAAATAGGCTTTGCGAATGCGAGAGAACAACGGCCGCAGAGGCTCAATGCCGCCCTCTTTCGATTTGCCACCCAAAATCCAATAGATGTTTTCAAAAGACAGCAGAGCTTTTTCGGTTGCATCTGCATTGGTGGCTTTTGAATCATTGATGAAGAGCACATGGCCCAATCGACCAACTTCTTCCATACGATGCGGCAGGCCCGGATAGCTCGAAAGCCCATCCTGCAATTGCTGCATCGTAAGCCCGAAGGGACCGTCACGCAGCGCTTCAATGGCTGCGAGTGCATTTTGCGCATTATGAGCGCCACGCAATGTGCTAATGCCAGACAAATTCAATGGCAGCTTTGCGCCATCGGCTGCAAAAATCTGACCATGATCGTCCGCATATGCAGCATGCGGTTCGCCGCGGATTGATAGAGAGCGCAACGGCGCATGAGCTGCCTCAC
>CAIUDK010000173.1 GCA_903897875.1 uncultured Hyphomicrobiales bacterium | reverse complement strand
GCTGTGCGCATCAACTCCGACATTGTCACCAATCCCCTTGTCGGCAATACGCGACGCCGTGTGAAAATCCCTGCTGCACCCAATGATCGTTACGTCGGGCTTGTGCTGCTCTTTTCAACACATAATGGTGAGCCGCTCGCGATCTTCCCTGATGGTGTTTTGCAGCATATTCGCGTAGGTGCCACCAATGGTTTGGGCATCAAATATATGGCGCGCGAAAACGCCCAAACGGTCGGTATTCTTGGCTCTGGCTGGCAAGCAGAGACACAACTCACAGCGGCGTGCGCTGTGCGCGATATTCGCTCCATTCGTTGTTATTCGCCAAATTGGAACAATTGCGAGGCGTTTTCAGCCCGCATGACAGACATGCTTGGCGTGCCCGTTACACCCATGAAGCAACCCGAAGACGCCATCAAAGGCGCTGACATTGTGATGTGTGGCTCAAACTCCATTGATCCCATCTTTTTCCAAAAATGGGTTGAGCCCGGCATGCATTTGTCCTCAATCAAAAAGACAGAAATTGAACCCGCAGCGATCCGAGCCGCCAATCGTGTCGCCGTCCACACACACGACACAACACCCATTTTGATGGTGGCCAAAAATGCTAACTTCCGCGAAAAAGCCAAAGGCGCTGGCTGGGAAAAGGCCAACAATCTAGATCTGAAATCCTATCCGCCGCTGCCAGAGCTTATTGCTGGCCGCGTCAAAGGGCGAGAGACCGACCAAGAAGTGACCTGCTTCCTAAACAACCTCGGTTTGGGCTATCAATTCGCCGCGGCTGGCTCGGTTATCTACCAACGTGCCAAAGAACAAAGCATCGGCCACGCCCTCCCCACAGATTGGTTCACAGAAACAGTGCATCCGTAGGGACAAGGGTTCGCGCTCCACACGCATCAGGCTCATTGCCACCAAGCAGCTGCCCCACGCCGCTCATCCCGTTTTACGGGCTAAGCCCCGCAATTCCGGGCGGTTCAACCGGGTTCGATCATTTTTTTCTTGTTAGACTACAAAAAAGATAGACTAACTGTAATAGTGAGGCTAGATTCCATTTGTGGCGGCAAATCAGCTCTATCGACCGCCCTTAATCGTTTAACAGGCGGCCCGTCCGCAGCGGCTTAAGAGGGAAAAGACATGATACAGACAACACGCCGGCATTTCGTTCATCTGGCTTTTACGGCTCTGGGCTTGTCGCTTTGCCTCCCCTTCTCACTGGCGCATGCGCAGGCCGCCAAGATCGAACTTTTGAACGTCTCCTATGATCCAACGCGAGAATTGTATCGCGATATCAATGAGGCCTTTATTGCCCAGTGGAAGAACTCCAAGGGGCAGGATGTTTCCATCCGCCAATCGCATTCGGGGTCCGGTGCGCAAGCTCGCACCGTGATTGATGGCTTGAATGCCGATGTGGTGACTTTGGCGCTATCGGCCGACATCGACGCCATCGTCAAACAATCAGGCAAGATCAAGCCAGATTGGCAGAGCCGCTTGGCGCATAATTCTGCGCCTTATAATTCCACAATCGTTCTGCTGGTGCGCAAGGGCAATCCAAAGGGCATTAAAGATTGGGGCGATCTGGCAAAGCCCGGCGTGGGTGTTGTGACACCAAACCCAAAGACTAGCGGCGGTGCGCGCTGGAATTATCTGGCCGCATGGGCGTGGGCGCAAAAAGCCTATGGCAATGATGACGCCAAAGTGCGCGCCTATATCACCGCTTTGTTTGGCAATGTGTCCGTGCTTGATACGGGTGCGCGTGGTGCCACAACAACCTTTGCCCAGCGCGGCATCGGTGATGTGCTGATCTCATGGGAGAATGAAGCCTTCCTCGTGCAAGATGAATTTGGCGCTGCCAATTTTGAAATTGTTGCGCCATCTTTGTCGATTTTGGCTGAGCCTCCAGTGGCTGTTGTAGACGCCAATGTGGATACTAAGGGTACGCGCGAAGTGGCTGAAGCCTATCTAAACTTCCTCTATACGCCACAGGCGCAGGCCATTATCGCCAAGCGCTATTATCGCCCTATCGATCCCACATCGGCTGCGCCAAAAGATCTCGCCCGCTTTCCAAAGCTCGAGCTTGTGACGATTGATAAGGACTTTGGTGGCTGGCCAAAAGCGCAGAAAGATCACTTCGCTGATGGCGGCACATTCGATCAGCTCTACAAACCAGCCAATAAATAGACTGACGTGCGTTTCGCTCGGTGAATGAAAATCTGATTGCCGCTCCAAACATTTGCTTGGGGCGGCTTTCG
>CAIUDK010000172.1 GCA_903897875.1 uncultured Hyphomicrobiales bacterium | reverse complement strand
GGCATTGGCAGCGCGCGCCTGCAATAGCGATGTCGATTTTGCTCGAGATCACCAGTGGCCGTTGATGATGCAGCCTGAAAACTCGAGTGCATCTGCACTGATTCAAGAGTGGCAACAGTTGCCCGCACAGTGCTCATCCACCCAGGCTGCAGAATGTGGAGCTCATTCAGACCTCAACCGGCCGCGCACCGGCCTTCCATTGCCTATCACTCGTGTTTGGGACGCTGTTGGCGGTGAGTCGCGCGGTCGGGCAGATATGTTGAACTCGATGCCATCGTACAATACTTGCTTTCAGGGATTTTGATGAATGTGGATATATAGACAGACGACAGGCAAAGAAACGAATGAAAACAATAAAAAACCAATTTTTGGGGGACAACAACAGACGTGAACACAATGATAAAGGAGGGACTATAAGAAACACGCAAAACGTCGAATGCATCAGGACCGTAAAAAACGGATTACCAGCGAACTGACGATTTGAAAGGACGGGCCGACTTGACCGAACCACCAATGGTCGGCGGCAACGCAGGCGCATCAGGCACAACGCTCAGAGCGTGAATCGGAGGCAACACGCGACGCGGACTAGGAACAGAGATTGAAATAGCACTGTCCAACACTGGAGGACTCGGCTCATGAGGAGACGTCGCATCAGACATTTCAACACTCGAACTGTTTTCAAGACCTGCAGACAGGCTGGCAGCGGATGCAGAAGTCACCAAGGTTGGCGCCAAGGTTCGCGGCGATTGCTGAGCCGAATCAGGTCGATTGTCACGAGGTGTAGACGAGCCACCATGCAAGCTGGTTGTGGAATGACTTGATTGGAGTGTGGGCATTGTTTTGGAAAGCGGATTGGTAGTCCACAAATATGGATTGCCAGTGGTCTTGTCTGTCTTGGCAGCAGAAACAGAGGCCATAGGAGCTTCCGCATTGCGCCGACTGCGTTCCAAGACTATTTGCGATGGCAATCTGGAAACATCCAACTTTGGAACATCAGGATCCTCCTCATCATCGTCCGAGTTTGTCTCTTCAACGCCTTCCGGCTTGTTGCTTTGCATCTTCATGATACGAGGCTCCAGCTGCTTGAAAATGGCAGCCAGGGCTGAAATCAGAGATCCGGAAGCGGAACCAATCAACACAATGATGTTGAAAATGTTCGGCTGCACAGAGTTACTGAGAAACAAAAGAGGAAAAAATGAAACATCAAAAAAGCAATGATACTACAGAAAACGATGAAAACACGTACACAACAATGTTCAGCGTATTGCGCTGCAGCAATAAGGATAGCTTAAAACCGCAAGTCGCACTGAACTGCAACAAGTCAGTGGCAGAAACAGCTGGGTCCATGATATCGGGACCATTGACAGGCTGCGAAGTGGCTGAGGTGATCGACGGCTGAAACGTCGTGCGCACAGTTGGATTCGTCTCCGAGCCAGTCTTGACGGTAAAACTGGTCAATTGCAAAACCATCGAAGGCTTCACAGCTGGATCATTGGCAGCGGCTGACGATCGGAAGCCAGACAAATCGCTGATCGTCGCGGTCGGAGAGAAGATCTGATTCACAGAGAACGGCAACAATCCAACACCGCCAAGCGCGGGAGTCCACAACGTGATGTTGTAGAAACTCGCCCACGAGGGAAGAATACTGGTCAACGTGAAGGTCGGGTTCAAAGTGCGAGAGCCAATGCTGCACTTGGCGCACATCCAACGGACGACGCAAGAGTTGAATTTGGCCGTGTACACAGGCTTAGGACGAACTACCTGGCCAATCCAGTCACCCGGTGCACCTTGCGAGATCGACATGTTGGCGCACGCGGTAGAGAGGTCACTTCCAAACACGCCGACCTCGATGGCAAAGTAGCCCAAAGGATCGGACGCCGGAGGGGCAGTAGAAAGATCGGTAGTCTGCGTTGGTACAGTGGTGTTTTGCAGGGTCAATAGTGCGGCAACCATCAAAATCAAACACACAGCAAGCAAAGTGAAGATTCCGCCCAGCCATGTAGTGTACACACGATAGTAATCACCATCACCGATGACATGCGCAGCTCCAAACAGCATGTCGATGCTTTTGAACGATTGCAGCACGCGACGAGGAAGCAAACGCTTCGCACTGACGGCAAACAACACAAATCC
>CAIUDK010000171.1 GCA_903897875.1 uncultured Hyphomicrobiales bacterium | reverse complement strand
GGGTGAAGCCATTAAAATTTTGGTGATCGGCGGCGCATCGTCCTTAGGCCGCGCTGCGGGCGATCCCGACAATTCATGGCCATCACGTCTGAATTTTTATCTCGCCAAACAATATCCAAATGCCGTTGTCTCGGTCATCAATAAAAGCGTGCCGCGCAATAGCGTGCAGGCGTTTGTGACCCACTTTGACTCAGATGTTGCGTCCGTTAAGCCCAATCTTGTGATTTGGGAAACTGGCGTCACAGATGCAGTGCGGGGCACGAATATCGAGGAATTTCGCAAGGCGCTTCAAAAGGGTCTCACTAAGCTCAAAGCGGTCGTGCCTGAAACTATGTTGATGGATATTCAATATTCTCGCGCGACGTCGCTTGTCACTTCTTCGACATCCTACATGACTATGTTGCATGGTGTGGCTGCGCTCAATCAGACAGCCGTGTTCCCGCGGAATGAAATCATGCGGAATTGGGAAGAGACCAATACTTTCAACTACAATATCAATGGGCAGAGTGAGCGCCGCGTTCTTGCGACGAGACTCTATGATTGCCTTGGACAAGCGGTGGCAAACGCGATCGTTCGGAAGAGTCCGGTAAGGAGCGATAAGTGATCGCTCGCTTCTGTCGCCAGATTCTATGTGCGCTCGTCGCATTGGGAAGCGTCGCGAGCTTCGATGCGAGCGCTGTTGCGTTTGACTGCGAGTCTCCCAAGGCCTTGCAAGAAAAATTCAAGCTGCCGAATTTGAAGCGCGCAATGCGTGACAGAAAAGATATTGTTATCGTAGCAATCGGGTCGTCATCGACGAAGGGAACTGGTGCGTCAGATCCCAGTAAGTCCTATCCATCGCAGCTCTCTTTGAAGCTTGCGTCGTTGTGGCCACAACGAAACGTCACTGTTGTTAATAGCGGCATTGGTGGCGAGAACGAACGTGATATGATGGCGCGTTTTCAAAAGGACGTCATCGATTTCAAGCCCGATCTTATTATCTGGCAGGTCGGATCGAACACGATTCTTCAAGGCCGATCCATTGAAGATTACACGCAATCTTTGCGTGACGGGCTTGAGAAATTACGGATGACGAAGGCTGACATCATTTTGATGGACCCTCAATATGCACCAATGATTAATTCAAATCCCATATCATTGAAATTCGTTGATGCCATGTATCAACTTGCCGATAGTTCTGGGGTCAATATTTTCCAGCGCTACACGACAATGCGCTATTGGGTTGAGAAGCATCTTGCCTCAATTGATGAATTGATCTCACGCGACGGCCTTCATATGAACGATGCCAGCTATCATTGCGTGGCAGATCTTCTGGCCGCAAAAATACAAAAATCGGTTAAGTATCGCCCCGAAATTTACAACGCGCGCATATCAAACTGATCTGCTTCTGAGTTAGAAATTATAAAATCTCCAGCCGTAGTTCCATGTCTCGGTCAGTGTTTTATCGTCGCATTTGAGCACAGCATCGACCACGCCCACTTGATCTTTTTCAAACTGTACATCGATCATGGCTCTAAAGCCGTTGGTCTTGGGATTTGGCACTAAGAAGGTGCGAATGATTTTGGCCGTTCTTGCCGATGCGACAACGCGCACCAACGACGGGTCTTTGAGATAATAGTCGAGATTACCACCCGTAAAATCAACGATAAATCGGCGGCGCAACTCTACATGCTCTTCACCTGAACCAAGCGCGACCGCTGGCGCAGAATAGGTGTCATGGGCAAAGCCCAGCGTGTGGGGACACTTGCCAGCATTGAGCGAGCGGATGGAATAGGAAAAGGTGAATGATTGCCCCGGCTCAAGCGGCGCATCCGGCACGAAGGCGCAAACGATATTGTCGGCCGTCTCGTCCTTGGTGGCCAGCTCGATGAGCTCGATAACACCATTGCCCCAATCATGGGTGGGTTGAATCCAATACGTTGGACGATCTTCGTAGTTGAGTTCGATATCAACGTAATGATCGAATTGCCGATCGCGCTGAACTAGACCGAAGCCTTTTGGATTGCGCACGTTGAAGCGCTGGACTTCTTGTATGAGCGGGTTTTTGAGCGGCCGCCAGATCCATTCATTCTCAGCGGTGTGGATCATCAAGCCATCGGAATCGTGTAGCTCCGGGCGGAATTCATCATATTTGTTGCGGTCATTGAGATGTCGGTCATTTTCACCGAGGAAGAACATCGATGTTAATGGCGCCATGCCAATGCGATTAACGGTGCGACGTGCAAAGAGTGTCGCGGTGATAACAATCTCTGTTTCCTGCTGCGGATAGATATCAAACTTATAAGCGCCCGAGAGCGAGGGCGTGTCTAGCAGCGCGTGAACCGTGATCTTGTTGCTGCCGGCCTCAGGTGTTTCGACCCAAAACTCACGGAAAAAAGGAAACTCTTCATTGTTATCGAGATTGCCTGAGCCGATTGCCAGACCGCGCGCAGACAGACCATAGCTCTGATCGCGTCCAAGAAAGCGGAAGTAGGTCGCCCCCAAAAACGAAATAAGTTCGTCCGAACGCGTCACTGAATTGAGCGGGTAATGAAGACGAAATCCGGCGTATCCCAAATCAGGCGGGAGCGGCTTTTCGAACTTCAGTTTGCCATAGTCGAAATATTTTTCGGTATAGGGCAGGGCTTGCGCGACTTTATCTGTCACCAAGTTGAGCTGAATGGCTCTCTTGAAGAGATGTCCAAGATGAAAGATCTGAAGCTTAAATTTCTTGCTGGCGTCAGCGAGCAGATCGACGCTGTCACGAAAGCGGATTTGGCGCCAAGCATCAAAACTTGTCGCTTCAAGCTCTTGGGAGATTGTTGCCGTATTTGGATTGTAGGCGGACTTCGCCAATGTTCGTGCGCGATCAACTACATCGTCATAGCTAAAATTAGCTGATGGGCCGGTTGCCTTTTTGGCTGTCTGTGCGAGCGCACCAAAAGGTGTGGCCACGACCGCCATTAGCTTTGCAATAAAAAGACGTCTCGCAATGTTTGTCATTGTTATTTCTTGATTCGAGGAGCCCGGCCATTCGTCGTTTTTGCTTTGAACCGCGCAAAACCCTCAAACGTCATGGAGCCGCAGTGCCTACGTGAGATATCAGGATTGGGGCATGATTCAAGGGCCTAGAGGGTTAAAAGCTGGGCGATTTGGGGCTTGTGTGTAGTTGGAGGTTGCAATGGCACAGCCATTTGCAATGTGAAGCTATTTCGACCTATCCTTAGACCGATAAAATAACAGGGAGGATCCTATAATGGATAAGAAAACGTCCGATCAGGCTGGTTTGCACCGCCGCGGCTTTTTGAAAGGCGTCGCTATTGCCAGTGGCAGTGGCCTTGCCGTTTCAGCTCAGGCGCAAACCCCACCAGCTGCCCCCGCGCAGACCAAGGCGCCGCTGCCTACAGCAGCCCAAACTGCTGCTGAGCACGAGGCGCCTGCGCATGTTGAGGCTCTAACAACAGAGAAGACCGGCTCCGACTTTATGGTCGATGTCTGCAAGACGTTGAACATTGACTATATGGCGTCATGCCCGGGTTCGACATTCCGCGCCTTACAAGAATCTTTTATCAATTACGGACAGAACAAGAAGCCTGAATGGCTGACCTGTCTGCATGAAGAAGTGTCTGTGGGCATGGCGCACGGCTATGCGAAGGTCGCAGGCAAGCCTATGGCCGTTATGATGCACGGCACGGTGGGTGTGCAGCACGCTGCAATGGCGATTTATAATGCTTATTGCGATCGCGTGCCTATTATCATGTTCACGGCGAGCGCTGGTCCAGTTGAAGATCGTCGTCCTGGTGTTGAGTGGTTTCATTCCGTACAAGATGGCGCGGCCACAGTGCGTGACTTTGTGAAATGGGATGATTACCCATGGTCGTTGCAGAGTTTTGCTGAATCAACTGTTCGCGGCTATGGTCTGGCAACGGCTCAGCCACAAAGCCCGATTTTGATTACTGCTGATGGAAAGCTCCAAGAAATGGAGCTCGATAAGCATGAGGAATCGAAACTTAAGATTCCCAAGCTTACCATTGGCACGCAGACTGTTGGAGACCCTGCTGCACTTAAAGAAGCAGCAAAAATGCTTGTTGCGGCTGAAAATCCAGTCATTCTTGTTGATCGTTACGCGCGCTCACAGGCTGGCGTTGATGCGCTGGTTAAGCTGGCAGAGCTCCTTCAAGCACCTGTGGTCGATAGCCGCAGCCGCATGAATATGCCAACGCAGCACTACCTCTACCAATCGCCACGCGGCGCAGCTTTGATTGCGCAGGCCGACTGTATTCTATCGCTAGAGCCGGTCGATTTGTTTGGTCAGTTGAATCGTGTGCGTGATCAGATTGAGCGCACATGGCGCCACACGACAAAGGCAACGACCAAGATCATCAACATCACGACACATGATTTGTTGGTGAAGGCGAATTATCAAGACTTCCAGCGCTACAGCTCAGCTGATCTTCAGATCACAGCCGATGCCGAAGCAACGATGCCCTACCTCATTGAGGCTGTGCAGCGTGAGATTGGCGAGCGCAAGTCGATGTTCGATCCACGCGGGCAAAAGATGCGCGACGCTTGGAAGGGCTTTGCGGCTCGCTCCCATGCGGAAGGTGCATTGGGTTGGGATTCAAGCCCGATCAGCAGCGCACGTATGTATGCCGAGCTTTGGAATCAGGTGAAGACCGAAGATTGGGCGTTTCTGACACCAAACAATTACAGCGGCAATTGGCAGCATCGCCTGTGGCCGATTGAGAAGCATTATCAATATATCGGTGGCTCGGGTGGCTCTGGTGTGGGCTATGAGCCTGTGGCAGCTTTGGGTGGCGCGCTCGCGCATCGTGATGTTGGTGGCAGATTGCCAATTGCTATCATCGGTGATGGCAATTTCAATATGGCACCGCATGTGATGTGGACGGCGGCCCATCATAAAATCCCGTTCCTTGCGATCATTCAAAACAACCGCGCCTACCATCAGGAAGTCATGCACATTCAGCGCATGGCGAACCGTCATAATCGCGGTGTTGAAAATGCAGTGATTGGAACGACGATCACAGATCCAAACATTGATTACGCCGCTCTGGCCAAGGGCTATGGCGCTGTTGGTATTGGCCCAATCAGCGATCCAAAAGAACTCGGTGCAGCGATCAAGAAGGGTGTTGAAGCAGTGAAGGCTGGTAACCCTGTTCTTATCGACGTCATCATGCAGCCACGCTGAGGGAGAAGTATTATGAAGTTTTTCACTGCAGCCCTCGTGGCAGGATTATCGCTTGGTGCCGGTACTGCTTTTGCGCAGCAGGATACTGCGCCAAAAGGCAATATTGAGAACGGAAAGAAGCTCTTCACCGCGAATGGGTGTTACCAATGTCATGGAACATTGGGCAATGGTGCGCCGCTCACAGGCCCACGTTTGTCCAATACGCAATTGCCGTTTGATGCATTCATGATGCAATTGCGTTCACCTGCCAATGAAATGCCTCCCTATGAGGCTAAGATTGTGCCCGATTCAGCTGTCGCTGACATCTATGCTTACATGCAGAGCTTGCCAGCCTCGCCGAATGCAAAGGATCTTCCTTTGCTCACAGGTATGGGCGTAAAATAACATCGAGAATGAAAGCCCGTCTGTGAGTGCAGACGGGCTTTTTTTGAGCCTTCCGTTGCCCATCATCTGTGAGGAAGAAAATGGTTCATGTTGATGTGGCGCGTGATGGCTTTCGGGCTGGTGATCATATCCTTGTCACGGGTGGCGGCGGCGGTTTTGGGCGCGCCTTTGCGCAGCGCTTTAGCAAGATGGGAGCGCGCCTTTCCATTTGGGATATTGACGAAGGCAATGGGTTAGAAACCGTTCGTTTGGTGCAGTCAGCAGGTGGTGACGCAACATTCTTTCGTGTTGATTTGGCAGATGCAAAAGACATTGATGCAGCTGTGACTGCAACGCTTGCGCATTATGGCTCACCCTATTGCGTGGTGAACAATGCCAGCATTTATCCAAGAGCCAGCATTCTCGATATGGAGATGGAAACATTCGAGACGACGCTCAAAGTGAACATTACAGCACCCTTTCACATCGTAAAATCGTTCGGGCCGGGAATGATTGCGCAGAACCGTGGCGTCATTATCAACATTGCATCGGGTCGGGCGCTAGAGGGCGCAGTCAATGGCGCGAGCTATGCGTGTTCAAAAGCCGCCATTTTATCGCTGACAAAGACTGTGGCTCTCGAATGGGCCAAATATAACATTCGCTGCAATGCGATTATCCCCGGCGTGGCGCTGACGGCGCAACCTTTGGCCAATTCCACCCCCGAAGCCCTGATCGAGCGCGCCAAGCAACGTATTCCACTTGGGCGCATTGGCTATCCGGAGGATGTGGCGGGTTTGGCAGCGTATCTGGTGAGTGCTGATGCGGCCTATATGACGGGACAGGGCATTGCCATGAATGGCGGGGCTGTATTGGTGCCGCAATAGCTGCTTTGCCTGCGCAGCTCCAAACGTCGATTATGGGGCATCAATCGGTGTAACACGGTAAAACCGCCCCAAACGATAGGCTTAGCCTATCAAAAACCCCGGAACTTCCGATTTCTACCTATCGCTCGGGTGTCGTATATGAGGGACGTGTTCGGCGCAATTGACGCAGACGCGCGGTAAGTAGGCGCCAGCGCTTGCGGCCGAAACGGCACCAGAACAGGTGCCGACCCCTAACAGAAGCGGAGAACCAAATGTCTTTGATCAACACCGAAGTGAAGCCTTTTAAGGCTCAAGCCTTTAAGGGCGGCAAATTCTTTGAAGTCACCGATGCCGACATTAAGGGCAAGTGGTCGGTATTCTTCTTCTACCCAGCCGATTTTACATTTGTTTGCCCAACTGAGCTTGAAGACCTTGCTGACCATTATGCAGAGTTTCAGAAGCTCGGCGTTGAGATCTACAGCGTCTCAACTGACACCCATTTCTGCCACAAGGCTTGGCACGACACATCGCCAGCCATTGGCAAGATCAACTATCCAATGATCGGCGATCCTACAGGCACAATCTGCCGCAACTTCGAAGTAATGATCGAAGGCGTTGGCCTTGCCGATCGTGGCACATTCGTTGTCGATCCAAGCGGCAAGATCCAGATCGTTGAAGTGAATGCTGGCGGCATCGGCCGCGACGCATCTGAATTGATGCGCAAAGTGAAGGCTGCTCAGTACGTCGCTTCGCATCCAGGTGAAGTTTGCCCAGCTAAGTGGCAGGAAGGCGAGAAGACACTCGCTCCTTCACTCGACCTCGTTGGCAAGATCTAACTAAACACGATTCAAGCGGTTTTACCGCAAGCAAACATCCTGGGCCGGTTCAAACCCGCCCAGGACTTTTTAGGGGCTTGCCAATAGTTGCCGCCCGGGCCGAACGCGCCCAACAGACATTCTTAGGAGCCATCCCATGCTAGACGATAATTTGAAGAACCAATTGAAGGGCTACTTTGAGCGTATATCGCTGCCGATCGAATTGGTGGCTTCGCTTGGGAGCGATCCAAAATCCGCAGAGATGATTGAGCTCCTTGGAGAGATCTCAGCTTTGTCAGATCACATTTCGCTCAATCGCAACGGTGAGGATGCGCGCAAGCCATCTTTTGCCATCAACCGCGTGGGCACAGACATTGGTGTGCGCTTTGCGGGCATACCTATGGGCCATGAATTCAATTCGCTCGTGTTGGCGCTGCTGCAAGTGGGTGGTCATGCCTCCAAGGAATCGCCAGAGCTAATCGCTCAGGTGAAGGCGCTATCTGGCGAATATAAGTTTGAGACTTATTTCTCAATGTCCTGCCAGAACTGCCCAGATGTGGTGCAGGCGCTGAACTTGATGAGCACACTGAATTCTAACATTCATCATGTCGCGATTGATGGTGCTTTGTTTCAAGCTGAAGTGGATAGCCGTAAAGTCATGGCTGTTCCGTCTATCTATCTCAATGGTGAGCTCTTTGGGCAGGGCCGTATGAGCCTTGAACAAATTGTAGCTAAGCTCGACACCGGTGCGGCTGCGCGCCAGGCCGAAGCGCTGAAGACCAAAGAAGCGTTTGATGTGCTTGTTGTTGGCGGCGGCCCTGCTGGTGCTGCAGCGGCTGTCTACGCAGCGCGCAAAGGCATTCGCACAGGCATTGCGGCTGAACGTTTTGGTGGCCAGGTACTCGACACGATGGCGATTGAGAATTTCATCTCTGTGCCGCATACTGAAGGCCCCAAGCTGGTGTCCGCTTTGGAGCAACACGTCAAAGATTATGACGTCGACATTATGAATTTGCAGACGGCAGTTGAGTTGATTCCACCCACGACTGTTGGCGGTTTGGCGCAAATTCGTTTGGCGAGCGGTGCCATTTTGAAATCACGCACGGTCATTCTGTCCACTGGCGCACGCTGGCGTCAGATGAATGTGCCGGGCGAGGACACATATCGCAACAAGGGCGTGGCCTATTGCCCGCATTGCGATGGCCCATTGTTCAAAGGCAAGCGCGTGGCTGTGATTGGCGGCGGCAATTCCGGCGTTGAAGCTGCCATCGATCTTGCGGGCATTGTCGCGCAGGTCACTCTGATTGAATTTGGTGATAGCCTGCGCGCCGACGCCGTGCTGCAAACCAAGCTGCGCTCACTCAAGAATGTGAAAATCATCACTTCAGCTGAAACAACCGAGGTCCACGGTGATGGCGCAAAGGTGGTTGGTCTGTCTTATAAAGACAGAAACAGTGGCGGCGTGCATCGCGTCGAGCTGGAAGGCATCTTCGTGCAAATCGGCCTCGTACCAAACACTGAATGGCTCAAGGGTGCTATTGCGTTGAGCCCACGTGGCGAGATCGAAATAGATCAGCGCGGCGAAACATCAGTGCCTGGCATATTTGCGGCTGGTGATGCCACGACAGTGCCGTTCAAGCAGATCATCATTGCAATGGGCGAGGGCGCTAAAACGGCGCTGTCAGCGTTTGATTATATTATTCGTCTGGCACCGGTGGAAGCTGCTGAGGCGGCATAATTAAAGGCTAAGTCACGGCCCAATCTTACAATGCCCCCGGCAACGGGGGCATTGGTTCGTCTTTTATGTTTGAGGCTGAAGTAACTTTTCAATTGAAGCTATTGCCCTGTCAAAATCGAAAGCCCTCAAGCG
>CAIUDK010000170.1 GCA_903897875.1 uncultured Hyphomicrobiales bacterium | reverse complement strand
GTTCGATAATGAGACGGTGATCGCCGTCTTGAATCTTTTCAAATTCCAACGCCACACCTGCAAAGGCAGCAACGGCTGAACCGGTTGCTGGATCTTCAGCAATGCCAAGACCGGGCGCAAACATGCGCGCATGAACAGCACTGCCCTCCAACTGAACTTCGCCCGAATATAAATAGGCAGCCGAACGATCGGTTGGAAACGCGCTGCGCCACCGCGCTAAATTTGGCTTCACGCGCGACATTGCCGACAGATTGGCCAGCGGCACAAACACAAAGGGCGTGCCAGCTGAAAAAATGCTGGGCACATGGCCATCAAAACCAATATCGGATGGCGCCAACCCCAAAGCACTCGCAATCACTTCAACATTCAGCGTCCCATAGGTCCGCTTTGGCAATTCGGGCAACATGAAGCTCGCCTGCAGCGCTTGGCCTTTGATATGACGGACGGTGCAATTGATAAGGCCAATGGGCGCTTCGATCACGACCGACACATCACGATGCGCCAGCATGTCGGGTGCGCGCAGATTGGCAATCAAGGCTGCTGTGCCAACAGTGGGGTGCCCAGCAAAAGGCAGTTCACGCGTTGGCGTAAAAATACGAATGCGCGCTGTATTGATCGAATCTCTCGGCTCAAGAACGAAGACGGTTTCAGAGAGATTGAACTCACGCGCGATGCTCTGCATCTGCGCATCATCAAGCCCCTCGGTGTCGAGCACAACAGCCAGCGGATTGCCGGCCAAGGGCGTTTGCGTAAACACGTCGAGAAGATGATAGGCGCGGCGCATGAGCTCTCCAATGTCAGACTCTATAGATGACAGTTGATCAGCCAAAACGCCAGCCCATCATCCTCGATTGTCATCCCGGACAAGCAAAGCGCAGATCCGGGATCCAGAAGTTCAGTGTGGCAGCGTCAAAAAAACTCTGTTCGCCACGCACAACATTCACCATCGAGCCACTCTGGATCCCGGATCAAGTCCGGGATGACAAGGGAGGTTCGCCGTTGGTCAGCACATAAATTCAAAAACAAAAAGCGTGTGAGGTTTCCCGCACACGCTTTTCAAAACTTAAATCGAAAGGAAGAAGATTAGTTCTTCGCCTTGTCGACGAGCTTGTTCTTGGCGATCCATGGCATCATAGCGCGCAGCTGAGCACCGACCGTCTCGATCTGATGAGCGTTGTTGCGAGCGCGTGTTGCCTTGAAGGATGTCTGGTGAACCTTGTTCTCCAACATCCAATCGCGGGTGAACTTGCCTGACTGAATGTCTTCCAGAACGCGCTTCATCTCTGCCTTTGTTTCTGGCGTGATGATGCGTGGGCCTGTGACGTATTCGCCGTATTCAGCTGTGTTCGAGATCGAGTAGTTCATGTTGGCGATTCCGCCTTCATAGATCAGGTCGACGATCAGCTTCACTTCGTGCAAGCACTCGAAATAGGCCATCTCAGGTGCGTAACCTGCTTCAACCAAAGTTTCGAAACCAGCGCGGATCAGTTCAACAACACCGCCGCAAAGAACAGCCTGCTCACCGAACAAATCGGTCTCACACTCTTCTTTGAAGGTTGTCTCGATGATGCCAGCGCGGCCACCGCCGATGGCGGACGCGTAGGACAGACCGAGGTCATGGGCGTTGCCTGAGGCATCCTTGTGGATAGCGATCAAGCATGGCACGCCGCCACCCTTCTGGTATTCGCCACGAACCGTGTGGCCGGGGCCCTTAGGGGCCACCATGAGCACGTCGAGATCTTCGCGAGGCTCGATCAGGTTGAAGTGAACATTGAGACCATGCGCAAACAAGAGGGCAGCGCCCTTCTTCATGTTTGGTGCGAGGCTCTCTGCGTAGATGTCTGCCTGCAATTCGTCTGGTGTCAGCATCATGATGACATCGGCCCACTTAGCAGCTTCCGCTACTTCCATGACCTTGATGCCTTCGCCTTCAGCCTTCTTGGCCGAGGCTGAGCCCTTGCGCAGAGCCACCACGATATCCTTGATGCCAGAATCGCGCATGTTGAGCACGTGAGCATGGCCCTGTGAGCCATAACCGACGACGGCAACTTTCTTGCCCTTGATGAGATTGATGTCGGCATCCCGATCGTAATAGACGCGCATATTTTTGAGCTTTCCTATACCGGCAGCTTTATGCCACCCCCGAAGAATGATGCAGCCTTCTAAGCGCCACAGGCCGCTTCGTCAAAGGAATCTGTCACGAAGGGCTCCTGAATCTTGGCTTTTGCCAGTTTTTAGTCGGATTTGGCATGATCTTAGTCGGATTTGGCATGGCCAGAGGCAACAGTTTGGTCAATTCCCAGAACCGCAGCCATCTTTCCCAGCACCTCCTCAAGCTCGCCTTCACTGAGGCGGCCAGCCACTGGAGAGACAATCCGACGCTTATCAATGGATTTAATCTGATCGACCAAAACCGCCCCACGCAGCGCATGCGTGCCCAAAATCTCTACCTTGTAGGGCCATGGGCGTGCGTTGGATGTGACCGGACAGACCATAATGAAAGATGAGGCAGCGTTATACGGCCCAACGGATACAACTACGGCAGGTCGCCGCCCCGCCTGCTCATGGCCAAAGGCGGGGTCAAACTCGACCCAGATCAAATCGCCAGCTTGGAGCGTCATTGGGGCGTATCTTTAGAAGGCCATGGCGCCTCAACAGCAGCCCAATCCTCCAAGGGAGGCGCATTGTCTGCTCCAAGGCGCTTGGCCTCGGCTACAAGGTCTTCAATGCGATAGACAGGGATTTTTCTGACAGGGCGCAATCGCACCTCTTGTCCCACCATCGTCAGCTCAACTTCGCTGCCCGACGTTAAACCAAGCTCGTCAACCACGCTTTTGGGAAGCCGCAGAGCTGTGGAATTGCCCCATTTTGAAACCTGCACCCGCATGGCTCACTCCTGCTAGATATACAATGTATATCTAGGGCCTGCGGTTGTCTATCAAAATGGGGCGATCACTTACGTCCGCTTATCTTACGTTCTCTCTTGCCCACGCGTGATGGCGGCCACCCCGGTGCGGGAGACTTCCACCAGCCCGATGGGGCGCATAATCTCGATGAAATCGTCGATCTTCTTGGGCGCGCCGGTCAGCTCGAATACGAAGCTCTCCAGCGTGGCATCGATCACCTTGGCCTTAAAGGCTTCAGCCAGACGCAAAGTCTCAACACGGTTTTCACCCTTGCCGCGCACCTTCACCATGGCCAGCTCACGCTCGATGGCGTTGCCCAGCGTGGTCAGATCGGTGACCTTATGGATCGGCACAATGCGTTCGAGCTGATGGCTGATCTGCTCGATCACTTCTGGCGTGCCCGATGTGGCAATGGTGATGCGCGACACATGTTCCGTGTGCGCCACCTCGGCCACTGTCAGGCTTTCAATATTATAGCCACGACCAGAAAAGAGACCGACCACGCGCGCCAAAACACCGGGCTCGTTATCGACAAGGATCGAGAGCGTGTGGCTCTCGATGTTGGATTTGCCAATCGCCGATGAATAGGGCGACGGAGGCGAAGCTGGAGCGTTCATGTGAATTCCC
>CAIUDK010000169.1 GCA_903897875.1 uncultured Hyphomicrobiales bacterium | reverse complement strand
GTACTCACATCATTCACAATTTTTTGCAGCTCTGCACCGCCCAGTGCGTCCACACCCAGATGGCGCTTTTCGGCATCGGCTAAAAACGCTGGATCTTTCATCATCGCGTCAAAACCTTTGCGAAGGGCTGCGAGGCGATCTGCTGGGACGTCTGGCGTTGACAGCAATGCACGCCCAATGGTGGAGGTGCTGGCCACAAGGCGCAGGGCCGCTTTGTCGCGTGGCACGTCGGTGAGTTCCAACACGGTTGGCACGTCAGGAATTTTGCGGAAGCGGTCGAGGGCAATCACATACATCAGGTTGATTTTCTTCTCTTCAAACCATTGCGGCTTGGTCTCTAGAAAATCCCAGCTCGTGCTGCCCAAGCCATCGGCCTCGCTCTTTTCCAGCGCCAGCCCCATTTGCGCACTCGATACATAGCCAAGCACGACTTTAAACTTGGTGCCGATCATCGCATTGAGCGCCCATGGCATGGTGGCCGAGGTGCCCGTGGCGGCGTTGGCGGCTAGAACAACTTCGCGGCTCTTGGCCTCTTGGATTGTGCGCACGGGGGCGCTGTTCCACAAAAAGCCCACAAGGATCGATTGATCGATGCGCCCGACATAGGTGAATTTTTCAGGTTCAAATTTACGCGAGCGGTCGGTGAGTTTTTCCAGCGCGAAGGTCGATTGGAACATCGCGATATTGGTGCCGTCTTTGGGCGCCACATTGTAGAGATATTCAGCGGCTGCGATGCCACCGGCACCCGGCATATTGCGCGGCACGATGGTCGGATTGCCGGGGATGAAGCGCCCCAAATGCTGGGCCGCCAGCCGCGCGCTATAATCATAGCCGCCACCTTCGGCCAGACCAATGATGAGATTGATGCTTTTGCCTTTATAGAAATCTTCAACCGCATCGGCGCGCGCGGGCGAGTTTAAGAGCACGGCGGCGCAGGCCAGTGCCATAATTGTCTTTGAATTCAATGTCGCCTCCCCATCCGGCTCGTTGTGGCCAGTTGGGTCTTTTGTAAAAGGCAATGACGCTCCTGGCAAATGGGGGAATGGTGTCTAAAGCCCACGCACACGGTCAACCTTGAAAATATGGATCGCCCCTAAGCGTTCAATATTTCCCTCAATCTCAACGGGCTGGCCCGTGAATGCCCGCAGCGCGTCATTGGGCTTGAGACCATCTGCATCGGCCAACAGAAAAAACTCGGCGCCTGCTGCCGGCGTGGCGGCGACAAAGACGGCCGGAACATCACCAATCAGACACAGGTTGGCGCAGGCCCGATGCGCCAGACCTGAGCCGGGGCGCATAGCGCCCGCGTAACATTTCCCGTCGCAAATTTCGCCAACCACGCGCCAACGTCCCAGCGCAATGGGTGTGGGAGCTGATGTGGATGGAGCGGCGGACAGAATTTTGGGCGGCGTGTCCACCACAAGCATTTCAATTGTGCCCCGCAAAAGGCGCGCACCCTCAAATTCGATTGGGTTCAAACTGGCTGGAACATCAACACCGCGCTTGCCATCCCCCGACAGCAACAGGCTTCGCCCGGCAGGATGGTCGGCATCAGGTGCTACATGCACAACCGGATAGGGGTTCATAGTGACCACACCGCGCAGGGTGGGAGAGTCCATCCAAGGCTCTGGCGTTTGCACGCTGCTGGCGCCCGGCAAGGTGGAAAACAAGACTACGGCCGGATCTCGCATAAAGGCGCTCAACCCAAAGGACGCCAGAAAAACAAAGCCCAACAGACCAGCCGCACATGTCGCCAGAAAACGCGCAAGGCCCAAGTCGATCTTCGGGCTCCAGCCAATGAAGAAGGCGTCGTCTCCCCATTTTTTATTCATGCGTCACACGTAGAAAGCAAGGTTTCAGGAATAAGAATGGGCTCGACAACAGTGCCCAATGCTTTGGCGCGCGGATCGAGCCAGATCATTTCCTCGCGCAAAGCAATAGAATAGGTGGCTATTCTCTCCGTATAGGGAGCTGGGGCGCAGCCATCTTTGAGACGATATTGATAGCCATGCCAAGGACAGACCACGCAACCATCCATCACGCGACCCTCGCCCAGCGGTCCATTTTGATGCGCGCATAAATTACTGACCGCAGCCAGATAATGTCCGTCGCGGAAAATGGCGACACGTTCGCCATCGGGCAAGGTGACAGCCACGCCGCACCCATCCTTGAGTGCGTGCAATGATGTGGCTTCGATCCAGCCATCCCGCTGGGGCGCGGGCTTGCGATCTTGTCGCCATTCTTTGAGCCCTGCGATCAAATGCAAGCCGGCAAGGAGGGTGGCCCATGTCACAACCAAAGCGCTTAGGGCCAGATTTTGCTTATCCTGCAAAGCGCCCAGAGCGATATGGGCTAGGATCAATCCATAGGCTGCATAAAGCGACATATGCAGGGCTTTCCATGAGGCCGGTCCCAAAAAGGCCAACCAAAAATCATGGCTGGTGGCGGCCAACACCAACAAGATCATAAAGGCCAACAGGCCCAGATAGATAAACGGAAAGCCTTGAATGTGTGACCATTGATGATCGGCCGATAGCAAGGCAACCCACGGCGACAAAGGGCTGAAAGCAAAATACCAATCCAACACCGCTTTGAAATGCAATGCCGCGATGGCGCATGTCATCACACCAAAGTGACGACGATTATAAAGCAGAGAGAGAAAGCGCCGATCAAGGCGCGCCAACGGGCCAATCCTCAAGATGATG
>CAIUDK010000168.1 GCA_903897875.1 uncultured Hyphomicrobiales bacterium | reverse complement strand
GCTTTTCCAAAAAGCTTGGTGAGACGCTCACTCTGGTGGCGACAATCGGGGGCACGCCTGCTGGTTTTGCATCCATGAAGGGCACGGATCAGATTGATATGCTCTATGTGGCCTCAGGTGTTGCACGCCAAGGCATTGCCACTATGCTGCTCAATGCGCTGGAAAAATTGGCCGCTGCGCGCGGTGCTGACAAATTGACCGTTGATGCTAGCGATACGGCAGAGCCATTCTTCAAAGCACGCGGCTTTGTTGGCGAGCGTCGCAACACGGCACTTGTGGGCGATGAATGGCTGGGCAACACAACTATGACGAAAGCGCTGGCACCAGCTGCGCCGTCTGTGGACACACTGCAATGACAAAAGAACGCCTCTATCTGTTCGACACAACCTTGCGCGATGGTGCGCAGACAACCGGGGTTGATTTCTCGCTCGACGACAAGCGCCACATTGCCACCATGCTCGATGGGCTTGGCGTTGATTATGTTGAAGGCGGCTATCCGGGCGCTAATCCCACTGATACAGAATTCTTCAAAAAGAAAGCCACCAAGAACGCAAAGTTCGCAGCCTTTGGCATGACCAAACGGGCAGGGCGCTCTGCGTCGAATGATCCGGGCATCGCTGGTTTGCTCGAAGCCCATGCCGACACAATCACCTTTGTTGCCAAAACATGGGACTATCAGGTGCATGTGGCGCTTGGTTGCACATTGGATGAAAACCTCGATTCTATTGCGGACTCGATCAAATATGTGCGCACGCATAATCGCGAAGCCATATTGGATTGCGAACATTTCTTCGATGGCTACAAAGCCAATCCTGATTACGCGCTGCAATGTGCGATGACGGCCCATCGCGCTGGTGCGCGTTGGATTGTGCTGTGCGACACCAACGGTGGAACGCTGCCACAAGAGATTGAAGCGATTGTTAAGGAAGTCATCAAGCACATCCCCGGTTCGCATCTGGGCATTCACGCACATAATGATACGGAAAATGCTGTTGCCAATTCATTGGCAGCTGTGCGCGCTGGTGTGCGCCAGATTCAAGGCACGCTCAATGGGTTGGGCGAGCGTTGTGGCAATGCCAATCTCACCTCGATCATTCCAACTTTGATGCTCAAGGCAGATTATGCCGACCGCTTTGAAATTGGTGTGCCGCAAGAGAAATTGTCGATGCTGACCAAGCTCAGCCACACCTTTGATGAATTGCTCAATCGCGCACCCAATCGTCACGCGCCTTATGTGGGCGCATCAGCGTTTGCGACCAAGGCGGGTATTCATGCTTCAGCCGTGCTCAAAGATCCGCGCACCTATGAGCATGTGCCACCAGACAGCGTTGGCAATGTGCGCCGCATGTTGGTGTCCGATCAGGCCGGCAAGTCGAACATTCTGGCAGAGCTAGAGCGTATCGGCGTTGAGTTGGCAAAAGATGATCCGCGCGTTGTGCGCGTGCTGGATGAAGTGAAAGAGAAGGAAGCGCTGGGTTATGCCTATGAAGGCGCAGATGCTTCTTTTGAATTGCTTGCGCGTCGTATTCTGGGCCAATTGCCAAATTATTTCGAGGTTGAGCGGTTCCGCATCAATGTCGAGCGTCGCTTGAATGCTGTTGGTGTGCTTGTCACCGTGTCAGAAGCGGTGGTGAAGGTCATCATTGATGGAGAAGAGCTGATCTCAGCGGCTGAAGGCAATGGCCCAATCAATGCGTTGGATCTCGCTTTGCGCAAAGATCTAGGGCGCTATCAGAAATATATCGAAGATCTGGAGCTGCTCGATTATCGCGTGCGTGTTTTCCAAGGCGGCACGGATGCTGTGACGCGTGTGCTGATTGAGTTTGGCGATAAGGAAGGCGCGCGCTGGTCCACGGTTGGCGTGTCAGCCAATATCATCGACGCCTCGTTTCATGCTTTGACCGATGCCGTCGTCTATAAATTGTATAAGGCAGGCGCGCGCTAGCGCATAAAATTAGGAAATCGCGCGCTAGCGCATAAAATTAGGAAATCGCGCGATAGCGCATAAAAAATGCGAGGGCCGTTGAGCCCTCGCATGAAAATTTGTCAGCCAGATTGTGGCTTAGTCGACCAAGTTGACCGTGCGGTCCTTGCACAGATCGATGGTGTTGATTTCAAGTCCTGATCCATCATCAAATGTACCAGTCATCGAATAGACGCAGCCGCCTTTAGGAAATGCGACTTTAATGCTTTCGCCACCGGCGAGTTCTTTGGTCAACACGATCGGTGTTGACTTGCCGCCCTTTGAAACAATCGTGAGCGCGAGCAGCATAACGCCGCGCTGATTGTCGATGGTGAGCTGTGAAGATGCTGGCTTAGCCTTTGGCGCGGCAGCAACGCCGGTTGTTGCCAAGGCGACTAAACCGCCAGCGATGGCGAGTGAACGCAGAACTGATGTCATACTGATGGCCTCCCGAAAATCAGAATTTGATCCTAGCAATCTGGCGTGGCTGAGTCCAACCCCACAGGTTGAGGGGAGGGACTATTCAACAGATTTATGGACAAGCTCTTTGGCATATGGCGCCAAAGATACAATTTCTTGCGTGTTTACAATCGCTCATCTAGCGCAGCGGTCGCGAGACCTTCTTGGGCAGCACGCTTTGCTGACGCTTCGAGCATGGGGAGAACATCCTCAACTTTTTCGGCGACCAGATAACGCACTTCCATATCACTGCGGATAAAGCCGCGTTCGCGCATATGCTCAAGCAAGCCCAAGAGGGGACGCCAAAAGCCACCAATGTCTAGAATGAGGACAGGCTTGCGATGTCGGCCAAGCTGAACCCAAGTGAGTTGCTCGACGAGTTCTTCCAGCGTTCCGATGCCGCCGGGCAAAGCGACAAAAGCATCAGCCTTTTCAAACATGAGCCGCTTGCGTGTGTGCATATCAGGCACAACGAGGAGCTCTTGCGCCTCTTTGAGCATCCGCTCTTTTTGCTGCAAGAACTCGGGGATGATGCCCGTGACATGGCCGTCATTATTCAGCACCGTGCGGGCAACCGTACCCATCAACCCATTGCTGCCGCCGCCATAAACGAGGCCGACACCATGTGCGGCAAAGATCTCGCCGAGGCGCTGTGCGGTGGCCTCAAAACGCGGATCATTGCCTGGCGAAGAGCCGCAATAGACGCAGACGCTGCGCACGAGAGGGGTGAGTTTGTCCATTTTCATATTCAATTTCTCGCAGGCATGAAGGGGCGGGTCAACGCCCGATGTTGGCTCAGTCTATCGCGTGGCAGTTTAAGAGTTTGCGAAGCAGGCCGCCTGTAATCAGCAGGTGGCATATGGATAGGGTTAAGGCTAGAATAGAGCTGTAATATGGGGTTTGTCATATGAGTGGGTCAAAAGCTGTCCAGGTTGCAGCGATGATAGTTGCGACATTGGCGGTAGCCTCTTTGGCTTTTCGTGCAGTGGTGATGGTTCCATCCAAACCCAAGTTGGCCGAGGCGGTCGGTGCGCTTCTTCAACAGCCAGCCCAAGTTGAGCCAGCCCAAGTTGAGCCAGCCCAAGTTGAGCCTGTGCAAGTCGCGCCAGCGCAAGATCAATCCGTTCAAGGCGAGTCCGCGCAAGCCGAGCCCACGCAAGCCGAGTCCACGCAAGCCAATGCCTCACCCGCAGTTGAGGTTCCGGCGACTGAGATGGCAAAGCCAGAACCGGACGCCCGCCCGGCGAAGACGCCAGCCCTTGAAGCGCCCTCAGATAAGCAGCCGCCAACTCTACCGCGTGCGCCTGAGTTTGATGTGGTGCGCGTTGAGCGCAATGGCGAAGCTCTGGTGGCTGGTCATTCCAGCGCGCAAACCACAATCACTCTGGTTGATGACACCAAAGCCTTGATGCAGGCGGAGACCGACACAAACGGCGATTTTATGATGATGGTGCCCTTGGCTGCAGGTGAGCATGTCCTCACTTTGAGCGCCAAAAATGTCGCAGGTGAAGTGGCCTCGTCCCAAAGCGTGGCCTTGGCAGTCCAGCCAGATGCGACAGCCATGGCCGCACTCGCTCAGCCGGGGCAGCCCACCCGCATTTTGAGCGGCGTGGAGGATAAGGCCAATGATTTGCCGATCCAGATCGAGACGGTCGAGATCGAAGAGGGCGGCGAGTTTTTCATGCGCGGCAAGGCGCAGGCCGGGGCCAGTGTCTATCTCTATTTGGATGAGCTTTTGGCAGGCACCACGCTAACCGATGCGAATGGCGTTTGGACATTGCGCTTGCCCGATCACCCAAGTGCTGGCGATCATCAGCTGCGCGCCGACATGGTGCCGCCGGGTGCCGATGGTGTGCGGGCGAGGGCGCAAGTGCCCTTTGCAGCCCCAAGCGCGGTTCGGCCGGAGACCTTTATTGTTAAGCGCGGCGACAGCCTGTGGCGGATCAGCCGCCGGATGCTGGGCAAGGGGACGCGCTACACGCAGATCTATGAGGCCAATTCTAACCAGATCCGTGACCCCGACCTGATATGGCCGGGGCAGGTGCTCTTGGCCCCCAAACGCTAACAATAAGCGCGACCGGTAAAAGTGGACAAACGTTCGCCAAGGGGTGCACCCGGCCATCTTTCAGACTATAGGAGGAGGATGCGCCGCTGGACCTAACCTGCTCAGCGGGCGGACTCTTTTCGAGACGATAATGACCGATCCCAAAGCTCCCCAGTCTAAAGCTCCCCAGTCCAAGCCAACTCCATCAACGCCAAAGCCCGATCTGTCGTCAGAGGCCTCGCTGGTGGGAACTGTGCAGCTTTTGTGGCCCTATATTTGGCCCAAGGATCGCGCGGATTTACGGATGCGGGCAGCTGGTGCACTGGCTCTTTTGTTTGTCGCCAAGTTCATCACCATCGCAGTGCCCTATTCATTCAAATGGGCGACGGATGCATTAACGCCGGGCGTCGTTTCGCAAGACAATTTTTATTGGATTGCAGGCCCAGTCGCGCTGACAGTTTTGTACGGCGTGTTGCGCAGCTTTATGGCGCTGTTTACGCAAGCGCGCGATGCGTTGTTTGCAGCCGTCTCCATGAATGCCGTGCGCCATCTGGCTGATGAAGTGTTTGTGCATTTGCATCAATTGTCGTTGCGTTTCCATCTGGAGCGCAAGACGGGCGGCTTGACGCGCGTGCTAGAGCGTGGCCGCACAGCGATTGAACAGATCGTGCGCCTCAGCATGTTGACAGGTATTCCAACTGTTGTGGAATTCGCCCTCATCTTGGGTGTCTTTTTCTATCAGTTCGATTGGCGTTATGCGCTGACCGTCGTTGCGATGATTGTTGCTTATCTCTGGTTTACGACGCTTGCCACCAATTGGCGCATGGCCATTCGGCGCTCGATGAATGAGAGCGATTCTGACGCCAATACCAAAGCCATCGACAGTCTTTTGAATTACGAGACCGTGAAATATTTTGGCGCAGAAGATCGTGAAGCTGAGCGCTATGATATGGCGATGGCGCGGTATGAGCGCTTAAGCGTTGGCAGCTATGTGTCGTTGGCTGTCCTCAACTCAGGCCAGGCCGTGATTTTCACCATTGGTCTGACCATTATTATGGTCATGTGCATCAACGGCATTCGGGCTGGCACCAATACAATCGGCGATTTTGTGCTCATCAATGCGATGATGATTCAGCTCTATCAGCCGCTGAACTTCATGGGCATGCTGTATCGCGAAGTGAAGCAGGCGATTGTCGATATTGAGATCATGTTCAAGATCTTGCGACAGAATCCTGAGATCAAGGATACGCCCGATGCGACACCGCTGGTAATCAGCGCAGGTGCTGTGCATTTTGAAGATGTGCATTTCTCCTACGACCCGCAGCGCGCCATTCTCAAAGGCGTGAGCTTTCAAGTGCCAGCTGGCAAGACAGTGGCCATCGTTGGGCCTTCGGGCGCTGGCAAGTCGACCATTTCGCGTCTGATGTTCCGTTTTTATGAACCCCAATCGGGCCGCATCACCATTGATGGACAAGACATCCGCAATGTTGAGCAGCGCACCTTGCGCGATCAGATAGGGATGGTGCCGCAAGATACGGTGCTGTTTAACGACACGATTGCCTACAACATCCGCTATGGCCGCTGGGAAGCGACCGAAGAGGAGGTCCATGAGGCTGCACGTCTGGCGCAGATCGATGGTTTCATTCGCATGGCACCGGGTGGCTATGATGCGCAGGTGGGCGAGCGCGGGCTCAAATTGTCGGGCGGCGAGAAGCAGCGCGTGGCCATTGCCCGCACGATTCTGAAGGGCCCGCCGATTCTGGTGCTCGATGAGGCAACCTCGGCGCTCGATTCTTTCACCGAGCGTGAAATTCAGCTTGCGCTCGACCGCGTATCGCAGGGCCGCACCACGCTTGTGATCGCCCATCGCCTGTCCACCGTCGTCAATGCAGACGAAATTCTCGTGCTTGATAAGGGTGTTATCGTCGAACGGGGCCGTCATGAAGAGCTGCTGGAACGCGGTGGCGTCTATGCTGCCCTGTGGAATCGCCAGCGTGAGGTCGATGCGGCTCAAGACACGCTCCGCCGGGCTGCCGAGGAAGAAGGCCAGAGCGTTCGGGTGGGTTTGGAGGTCTGAGGGCCCGAATCCTAGCCTCACCCCCGTGACTTTTGGGGGCTGAGGTGCGACAAGCGTTTATGTTATTGTTCGGCTGCTCAGTCGGGCTCAATCCCTTTCGCACGCTCAGGAGCATTGCGGGTCGCCATGTCCATGTTTGATTCAATCCGTCGTCAGCTCGTGCCAATCCATCCGGAAGGCTATATTTTCATCCTGGCCTTTGCGGTCGCTTCCTTCGGTCTGGGGTGGCTTTGGTCGCCTTTGGGCTGGGTTGGATTTATCCTAACCCTCTGGTGCGCTTACTTTTTCCGCGATCCACAGCGCGTTACGCCGCTCCGCGATGGTCTCGTGGTCTCGCCAGCCGATGGCATTGTGTGCTCGATTGGCAAGTTCGTGCCACCACCAGAGCTTGGCCTTGGCGATGAGCCTATGTCCCGCATCTGCGTCTTCATGTCGGTCTTTGACTGTCATGTGAATCGCGCCCCGATTGCTGGCCGCATCACCAAGATCGCCTACAAGCCCGGCCTGTTCTTCAATGCCGACATGGACAAGGCCAGCGAAGACAATGAGCGCAATGGTCTCGTGATTGATTCTCCTGCCGGTAAGTTCGGCGTGGTTCAGATCGCTGGTCTTATCGCGCGCCGTATCGTTTGTTTCTCACGCGAGGGCGAAAGCCTTGGCGCTGGTGAGCGTTTCGGCCTGATCCGCTTTGGGTCGCGGGTTGATGTCTACATGCCTGAAGGCGCCACGCCGCTTGTCGGACTGGGCACTAAGTGCATTGCGGGTGAAACCGTACTGGCAGATCTTCGTTCGGATGTCGTACCAGCCGTCTTTAAGCTTGGGTGATTAGGTGAGCGATTCTAAATCTAGCCTTGATGAGCGCGCAGCTAAAGTCGCCGTGATTGGTGCTGCCGCTCGGCCGCGCGGGCTAAACCGTTTTCGGCGCGTGCCGATGCGGTTTCTCATCCCAAATCTCGTGACCTTGCTGGCACTTTGCCTTGGCTTGACGGCGATCCGTTTTGCTGTGGAAGAGCGGTTTTATCTGGCAGTTGTCGCCATTGTTGGTGCGGCCATTCTCGATGGTTTGGATGGGCGCATTGCGCGCGCCATGGATGGCACATCGCGCTTTGGCGCTGAGCTGGATTCCTTGGCTGATTTCGTTGATTTTGGCGTCGCGCCAGCCTTCCTTTTGTATATGTGGAGCCTGCATGAGCTCAAAAGTGCGGGCTGGTTTGCTGTCCTCGTGTTTGCCGTGGCAGCCGCACTGCGTCTGGCTCGCTTTAACGTCATGAATGAAGATCCTAACCGTCCCGCATGGATGGCGAATTTCTTTCTGGGCATGCCAGCACCTGCTGGTGCTGTGATCGTTTTGCTGCCGATGTATCTGCATTTGGTAACAGGCGCGCCGCAGGCATCAATCTATGTGCCGTTTGAAATTGCTTATGTGCTGCTGATTGCTTTTTTGATGGCGAGCCGCATTCCGCATTTCTCGGGCAAGACCATTGGACGCGTGCCGCGCGAATATTTCATCGCGGTTTTGTTTGGTGGGGCAGCCTTCATATTGTTGCTGGCAACCTTCCCGATGGAGGTGCTGATCGTCCTGTCAGTGCTCTATCTGTGTTTGATTCCATCCTCTATCCGCAGCTATCGGCGGTATAGTGAGGCGGATGCGGCGCAGGTTCAGGCATCGACAGAAGGCCCGGCAACAGACCCAAGTGCCTCCTCAACCCCCGTCTGACGGGGCTCTTTTGGCCGCACTCCCTATCTTTCGGGCGTTTTGTTGACAACAAAGGTTCACAAATGCGCGGTTCTCGACTAGGGTCCGCGCCTATGCGCTGGGCTGGCGCGCCGAAGGGACCAAAAATGGTCGCTGATGAGGCCAAATTGATGTCAGCTCTCAACTAATGAGACCCTATGTCTAAAGAAGAACTTCTTGAATTTCCCGGCGTAGTGACAGAGTTGCTGCCCAATGCGACATTTCGAGTGAAGCTCGAAAACGATCATGAGATCATCGCGCACACGGCTGGCAAGATGCGTAAGAATCGCATTCGCGTTTTGACCGGAGATAAGGTGCTCGTGGAAATGACACCTTATGATCTGAGCAAGGGTCGTATTACCTATCGTTTCAAATAAGCAACGGAGCCGCGCGTGACGGGCGATCGTGGAACCTGGCGGCCTAAATTGGTATTGGCGTCCGGCTCGCCGCGCCGCTTGGCGCTGCTGCAGCAGATTGGCATCGATCCAGATGCGCTGCTGCCTGCTGATATCGATGAAACACCGACCAATCATGAGTTGCCTCGGCAACTAGCGATCAGGCTTGCGAGCAGCAAAGCCAAGGTCGGTGCAGAGGTGGCGCGTCAGCGCCCTGAGTTGGCTGACGCCCTAGTGCTGGCGGCTGACACTGTGGTGTGCGTAGGCCGCCGTATCCTCCCCAAATGTGAAATTGCAGAAGAGGCCGAAGCCTGCCTTCGCCTTCTGTCTGGCCGCGCCCATCGTGTTTACACGGCCGTTAGCCTCATCAACGCCAAAGGCGCTGAGCGCAAACGGTTGGTGGAAAGCCGCGTCCGCTTTAAAAGGCTCTCAAGGGCCGAGATGGACGCTTATCTGGAATCAGGTGAGTGGCGGGGCAAGGCAGGTGGCTATGCCATCCAAGGGCTCGCTGGCGCCTTCGTTGTGAAGCTCATTGGGTCATACCCCAGCGTTGTCGGCCTGCCGCTGCAAGAGACCGTGGCGCTGCTTGCAGGCGAGGGCTATGCCGCCCATCTGCAGTGGCAAACGGTCGCCTAGGTCAAACGCATGACCGATCCTATCAAAGAAAATCCAGCCAACGACAATGCGCCGGGCGAAGCTGCGCCCGAGCAGGTGGCAACCACGGGCAAATGCCCACAATGCAGCCGCCCACGGACGCTGGAATATCGCCCCTTCTGCTCTAAGCGCTGCGCAGACATCGATCTGGCCCGCTGGCTGGGCGGTGCCTATGCCATTCCCGTCGCCCCCACAGATGCCGACGACGAAGAATAGGGGCAAGCCCCGCTCTTGCTATGGTGAGTCGCGCGTCGGAGCCCTTGAAAGTGATTGT
>CAIUDK010000167.1 GCA_903897875.1 uncultured Hyphomicrobiales bacterium | reverse complement strand
GTCCCGGCATGCGCGAAATGTTGTCCACCACCGCTGCGCTTTACGGGCAGGGCATGGGCGATAAGGTTGCGCTGATCACGGACGGTCGCTTCTCAGGTGCCACACGCGGTTTCTGCGTCGGCCATGTTGGCCCAGAGGCGGCTGTGGGCGGTCCCATCGCTTTGGTGCGCAATGGCGACATCATCACGCTGGATGCCATCAAGGGCACGCTTGAGGTCAATGTGAGCGAGGCGGAGTTTGCTGAGCGTCGCAAGAGCTGGGCACCGCGCGATAGCGAGTTCGGTTCAGGCGCGATTTGGAAATATGCGCAATCGGTGGGCAACGCTAAAGACGGCGCTGTCACCCACCCAGGCAAGAAGAGCGAGAAGCAGGTTTATGCCGACATCTAACCGCATCTTTTCAAGAGCCAAGACCAGAGGGGTGCTCTATGCGCTCCTCGTTGCGGCGGCCTGTGCGTCAGGCCCCGCCTTGGCCCTTGATGATGTGAAAACGCCGACCAATGCGACGGCGTCGTTGGAGATGTTTAAAAACCCAATTCAAGCTCTGCGCCAAGGCATTGAGACCTATCGCTCCGGCGATGCAGCCTCGTCCATTGATGCGCTGACCTATGCGGCTGCAGGTGGCCAGCCTTTGGCGCAATGGAAATTGGGCCGGATGTATGCGTCGGGCGATGGCGTTCCGCATGATGATCTGAAGGCTTACAACTACTTTTTGCAGATTGTTGAGAGCTACGATGAAGACACTGCCGATATGCGCGAGCGCAGCGTGTATTCAAGCGCCTTTGTCTCTGTTGGTGTTTATGCGCTGAAGGGCATCCCCAGCGCGCAAATGGCCCCTGATCCAGAACGCGCTCTAGAAATGTTCAAATTCGCCGCCATGAACTTTGGCGATCCCAATGCGCAATACAATCTGGCTCGCATGTATCTCGATGGCGACGGCATTAAGCAGGACGGCTGGCAGGCCGCGCGCTGGCTCCATCTGGCAGCTGAAAAGCGCCACGCGGAAGCGCAAGCCATTCTTGGTCATCTACTATTTACGGGCCAAGCCGGTGTAGTTCGCCAACGTGCTCGTGGCTTGATGTGGCTAACACTGGCACGCGATGCTGCTACCGAGGCCAAAAAGGACGAATGGATTATCGAATTATACGACACAGCGATTAAGGCAGCCAATGACACGGACCGACAGGTTGCCTCCGTCTATCTCGAAGGCCATCACAAGAAGCCGTAACGCGCTGTTACTTCAGATCAATCCGCACCGGCACATGATCTGAGGGCTTTTCTTCAGCCCGCATATCCTTATCGATCTCGACGCGCTCCAACCGATCTAACGCTTGCGGCGATAGCAGCAGATGGTCGATGCGAATGCCCTTGTTGCGTGGCCATGCGCCAGCCTGATAATCCCAAAATGTATAGAGCCCGGCATCATCGGATGTTGCGCGTAGCGCATCCGTCAATCCAAGATTGAGAAGCGTGCGAAACTTCGCGCGGGTTTCTGGCAAGAACAGCGCATCACCCGCCCATGCCGCAGGATCGTGCACATCTCGGTTCTCGGGGATGACATTGTAATCGCCAGCCAAAACAAGCGGTTCTTCCAGCGTGAGCAGATTGCGCGCATGCGCGATCAGCCGATCCATCCAAGCCAGCTTGTAGGGATATTTCTCGGTGCCAACAGGATTTCCATTGGGCAGATAGATCGAGGCTACGCGCACCACGCCGCCATGATCGTCCGGGATCAGCGCTTCAATATAGCGCGATTGCGTGTCTTCATCATCACCGGGCAGTCCGCGGGTGACTTCCATCGGGCGCTTGGAGAGAATGGCCACGCCGTTGAAGGTCTTTTGGCCATGCACGGCCACGTTGTAACCAGCCGATTCCACTTCCAATCTTGGAAAGGTTTCTTCGAGACATTTGATCTCTTGCAGGCACAGCACATCGGGCTGCTTGTCGGCCAGATAGCGCAGCAAATGCTCGGTGCGCTGGCGGACAGAATTGACGTTCCAAGTGGCTATGCGCAAAGCAATTATCCTTTTATGGGTCTAGCCCCAGCGACGATGCGCCCACATCCATTGTTCTGGACGCTCACGAATGGTGCGCTCAATGATGGCCTGAAGGCTCGCCGTTGCGGCCTCAATATCCGCCTCGCGGTTATCGGTCACGGGCACGTCCACGGGCTCCATCCGCATGCGAAAACGAACACCATCATCGCGCACAACCTGTCCCATGAACAATGGCACATTCAGACTGCGGGCCAACAGGGCCGGGAAGGGCGTTGAAGGGGCCAGACGGCCAAAGAACGGCACTTTGACGCCCTGCATGTCGCGCAGATCGGCCATGATGCAGACAGAGCCGCCAGCGCGCACTTGACGCATCACTGCCATCGCTGTGGATTTCTGCTTTTGGTAGAGCCCGCCGGGATAATAGGGCTCGCGTAGTGCGCGAATATATTGGTCAACATATGGGTTCTTGACGCGCTGATAGATGCCGCAGGGCTCCGCGCCATTGCGCAGCAGGCCAAAGACGCCCAATTCCCAATTGCCTTGATGGCCGGCGCAGACAACGAGGCCCTGGCCCTCTTGCAGGTCGGCGATCTGGTCGCCCGCGTGCTCAATGGTCACGCGATCACTTGAGGCAATCTCAACGAGATGGAAGCTCTCAGCGAAGACGCGTCCCAGCCCCTCCCACATATCCAAGGCGATGCGCTGACGCTCAGCGTCGGATTTTTCGGGGAAACAGTCCTTCAGATTTTGCAAGGCCCTCTCATGGCGGCGTAGGTGCGGGGCTACAAGCCGCCAGAGCGCCCCTGACAGGGAAGACGCCGTCTCAACCGGCAAGGCGCCCAGCAGCCCGGCTACAGCGCGGAAGACGCCATATTCGATCAGATATCGGATATTTTGGAATCGCTTTGCCAACAGGGCCCCCTTGGGCCCCGTTTATCACTTTGCTGCCAAAGGTGTCACCCTTCGAAAACTGCCGAGCTATTGGCGGGTTATTGGGTTGTCAGCGTGAAGCCATAACCATAAGCGCCATTGTTTGAGACGGTTGATCCTGGCTGGGGATCAGGGACGGGGATCGTGACGGCACCTGACACGTTGGCAGTCAGGCCGCCTAGAGCACTGAGCGCAAGATTGGTGATCATGCCTCCATTCACATCGCTCGTACCTTCAGCGTGGTAGGTGATCCAATAAAAGTTCGATTTCAATATTTTAAATTTCGCAGTTCGGGTTGTCCATCCGACGATGCATTTATCAACGTTCGTGAGCGGAAGATTGGAGAGCGTTGACGTGGAAAGTTTAACTTCAGGGTCTACCCAATTAGTAACTGAATTGACAGCCGAACTTGACATGACGGGATGCATGAAAAGTTGATTGTGATCAACATAAACGCCAACGATATTGGTGTCAGCCGGAGAGGTTGTATTTGCGGGATTATATTGTGCCATATAGGACGATAACGCAGCTGTGTAAGTACTCCCCACACCGCAATAATTTCCGCTGACACCGGTGTTAGCGTTATTTTTATAATCATAGGTCAGTTGATAATATCCAGGCACAAGGAAAACCTTTTTACTTATGCCCATATTAGAGGTGTTATTGCTTCCCCCGCTTGAGGTTGCATCAAGTTCTATCCACGTGCCGTAGTGATAGTCGACTTGATTGATTGGCCATACAGCCCAAGCCGGTGGTCGATATGTAGTATCAAAAGACCCCCAGCTTCCTGGCAAACTGCCACTTGTGCTTGCCGTATAGATGGCAGAGTCACCAATTGTTGATCCATAAGGGTGAGCGGGATCTGGATTTGGCTGAAAATCGTCCGTAAACAATTTGAAATTAGCCGCCCAGGGAAAAGGGTCATCCACGGTGCCCGAACAGACGTTGGTACAAAAATCAATTGTTGATAGCAAAGCTCCTCCGCCGTCGCTCGCGCCTTCACCTTGAAATGTCAGCCAATAATAGCCGGCCTGTGTGATGTTGACTTTGACGCTGCGTTGAATCCAGCCCAATGAATAGGTGCATGTATCAATAAGGTTCATGGTGGTTGGAGAAAAACTGGTTGGCGCCAAGCTGTTTGGCGCAGGATCTAAATAAACACCAACCCTACTTGTTTGGGTTCTGTTTGATGTAGCGGATTTCGTATAATAACTATTTCTGTCTGTTGGGTCATTGGAATAATAAGGACTGTTGCTGTTAAGTACATATTGTGAAGAGTCACTGATCGTATCAAAGGATACGTCGCTATCTTTAGACCCACAAATATAGCCGGGAGAATATTCTGTGAAAATGATACGGGATCGATACCAATAGCGTAATTCATACGGCCCAACATTCAACTTCACACGCTTTGTTATAAAGTTGTTTTTTCTGACGTCCAATTCAATAACTTTTCCGCCGGAGGGCCCAACAACATCCCATGTTTCCAAGCCAGCAGAACTGTCAGTCACCCAACCATTGAACGTATTAATGCTGGTGTTCACGAATGAGCTACCGTTCGCTGATAGAAACGTTTCTTGGAGAACCTCGGCAGAGGGTGGGGTCGTTGTTGATGTATTTGATGACGATATCTGCGACGTCGCTGTACCCAACGCATTTATGTTAGACAGATTGAGAGTGACCCCAAAAAAGGTCGTGTAGACAGCTGAATATTGTGTCGCAAATTGAATATTCGTGCCGTTAATGAATCCATTGGCGATGGTGGTAACGCTTGTGTTTTTAACAAGGCTTGCTTGTTGCATAAAAACAGCTTCGGCGGCCGCTTTTCCAGCGGCAACTGCATTCGATATTTCTATCACCGTTGGTGTCGTGATTTTTATCAGATAGGCGCGGGCTGTATTAGCGCCCTGATCTGCCGCTGTGGAAGCGTAAATATCCAATTCGGATTTCACTGAATTGGCACGCGAATAATCAATAAGGGCAGCAATGGAGAAGATGGCTAGAGGGATCAAAAAAACGGCCAAAATGGCCACGGATCCAGAGCGGTCGCGCCGAAATGCGCTCAGAGTGTTTAAAAGCCGGGACATTCAAAATCCTCAAATCAATTCTGTATCGTAGTGCCCCAAGTCTTAAACCTGTCCTAAAGCGGCTTACGTAAGTCCCTTAAAGATATGAAATTTTTTGGAATAGCGCTTATTAACCCATGCGCAATAAGTTGGAGCTATCAATAGGATACTTTTGATTACTGTTTTATCTTTAAGCGTTTGAAATGCTCATTTGCCGATCTTTGCGTCAGCTTTCTAGGTGCCGAAGCGCTTCGGTTGCGCTGGAGTTTGCGCTCATTTCTCCCATTCTCATAGGGTTGCTGCTTGCGATTATTCAAGTCAGTTTGAATTATCTCGCCCAAGCCGTTCTTGATCGAACAACCTATTCAACGGCCACTCTTATTCGCTATGGGGTTCCGCAAATTGCCCAAATGGATTTGGCAACTTTCAAAAGCAATATTGTGTGCCAAACCGTCCCCGCTGTTTTCGATTGCAGTAAGCTGATTGTCCATGTGCTGACCAACAATCATCCTGACGAGAAATACGCTTGGTTCTTCTCGTATGTTGGTGGCAGTGGCGTCGGGGCAGCATTCGTAAGTGGAATCCAAATACCGTGGTGCAATGTAGTGCCAACAACTGGTTCCGCGCCAGCCTGTGTTGCGCCGGTCTCAACCGGACAAATCTATTGCCCTGGCGCTCCGGGTTCATATGTCCTTGTTCAGCTGGCCTATCCGATTGTTTTCCAATCAATGTATTGGACACAGGGTGTAATCAATAGTGCATCCTATTTCGTGTCATCCCATATTATTGTGAATGACGATTACGGTGCAACATATAGCAACCCGTCGGGATGTTGATGTGTTGAAATTATCTCACTGCAAACGCATGTTTTCTGACAGCAGCGGTTTGGCTGCTCTTGAATTTGCTATCCTTTTGCCGCTGATTGCGCTTCTTTTGATGGGGACTGTTGAGCTCTCGCGCTACTACACCTTTGAACGGCATTTGCTTTTAACGACTGAATCGATGTCCCGCTATGTGGCGTCGCGGAAGGTGGCTGTTGATTCCCTATTTGTCCGCGGCATCGATTATTTTACATATTGGATGATCCCAGAGCGCGTCATGTATACCAATGCACAAGCCGTCAATTGGACCACAATTGATGAAACGATTGGCATTGTTTTAAATGTTTCAGGTGTCGCCATGACGCCCACAGTGTCTGGATGCACAACGTCTTGCACATATACAGGTGCGGTGAAATGGCACCTCAATCCGGCTGGATCGAATAGCTACATTCGTGGGTGCAGCAACACGCAGAATGGCGCAGCGACGGCCTCAACTATTCCAAACAATACAATACCATCCAGCTATCTGCGCCAAGGTGGCTTGGTCATCGTGGATATGATGGTCACGTATACGCCTCTGTTTAAAACGATTATTCCTTTGAAATTCAATGTTTGGGCGACGTCTTATGCGTTACCACTCAACTATCCAGATACCTATTTGCCATCTTTAAACGCTGTTGGTCTGGCAAGTGCATCGGCTGATTGGCAGACATACTTCACGCTTTGCCCCTAAAACTGAAGCGATTAGCCGCCCAAAGCCTGCATCAAGCGCGGCAAATCACCGCTTGGCACAACACCTTCGCGCATAACTTTACGGCGCAAGGGGCCAAGCGTTGCCAGCGCCATCAAGCCCACACCGCGCAGAATATCGAGCCCAGTAAAATCAGTGAGCAATGAGCGGTTGAGCATATCAACACCGAGCGTGCGCAACGCAATATCGCCGCGACGGCTGTCGTCATAGGCGCGCATATTTTCCAGCGCACCCGGATCGCCCTTAACACAATCAACAAGATGGGCCACATCGCGCAGACCTAGGTTGAGCCCTTGTGCGCCAATGGGTGGGAAATAATGGCCAGCATCTGCCACCAATGCCACGCGTGGCGCGGATAGCTTTTGCAGTTTCAAACCGGAGATGGGGAACATGCCGCGTGGGCTGGCAATTTTCATATGGCCATAGACATAACCCACTTGCCGCTCAACATCCGCAATCAAGCGGTCGTCGTCCATCTCGTTGCGACGGTCAGCAACGACGGGTGACATCAGCCACACAAGGCTGGAGCGATGACGGCCTTGTTCATCATCGCGCATCGGCACGAGGGTGCATGGGCCTTGGCGGGTATGAAATTCAGTCGAGACGTCACCATGAGGCTTTTCGTGCGTCAGGATGGCGGTGATCGCCGTCTGCGGATAACGCCATTCTTTTGGCACGAGGCCCGCAGCTTTGCGCACCATGGAATTCTTACCATCAGCGCCAACCAAAAGTTTGGCCGTGATGGTATCGCCATTGCGTAATTCAGCGTCGATATGATCTTCGCGCAGAGAATAGCGGCTGACGAAGTCTTCGATCAGCGTGAGGCCAGGCGTCTTGCGCGCCACTTCGGCCAAGCGCTCAACCATGCCTGCATTTTCAATGTTATAGCCAAAAGCGGGCAGGCCGATTTCGCGCGCATCGAGGTCGATGTTGGGCGTGCGAAACAGAGAGTCTGTGGCGTCCACAAAGCGGATCTTGGCGAGCGGTGACGAGATAGGCTCCACAACGGGCCAGAGGTCGAGGGCTCTGAGTAAGCGCAGCGAGGCTTCGAACAAAGCGACGGTGCGGCCATTGCGCCGCGTGTCGGGCGGGCCAGCGACAATCACGTTGTAGCCAGATTTGGCCAGCGCGATCCCGGAGATCAACCCGGCCGCCCCAGCACCTGCGATAAGAATATCAGCTTTCTGTGTCATAGACCTGCATATAGGGCGCAGCCCTAGGCTTGTCATCTAGGCTTGATCGAAGCCTCTGCAATTCTTGGGTCTTCGATCGTGAGCGTATAGCCAACCTCACTCGGGCTCATGCCGCTGCTTTGCAGTGTTTTGAGCACATCTTCCGAGCCTCCGGCGAAAAAGACGCTTACGCCCCGAGCTCGGGCCCGCTGCACAAAATGCTCAAGCTCACGGGCCCCCGTTGAGTCAATCAAGGGCATGGGGCTCAGATCCAACACGAAGACCTTTGGCACTTCTCCCACCCGGTCGAGACTGGCAGCAATGGCGCTCGCAGCCCCAAAGAAGAGCGGGCCAGATAGTCGATAGATCGCGATGTTGGGATTATGTGGCCGATCCTCATCAGAGGCGGCGGGCTGGTGGAGTTCAACCTGAACGGATTCCGCCATGCGATGCATGAACAAAAGTGCGCCCATGGTGACGCCAACAGCAATGCCCTCCGTCAAATCCCGGAAGATTGTGAGCAATAGGGTGGCCAGAAACACCGCCGCTTCGCCACGACCATTGCGGAAAATGGCAACAATCTCAGCCTTCTCAACCATATTCCAAGCCACCGTCGCCAACACAGCCGCTAGGGCTGCAAGCGGGATGTAGACCGCTAAGGGCGCTGCCACCAAAATGAAGATCAAAATAAACAAAGCGTGGAGAATGCCAGCGATGGGGCCAAAGGCATTGGCGCGAATGTTGGTGGCTGTGCGCGCAATGGTGCCGGTGACACAAAGCCCGCCAAAAATGGCACTGGCTATGTTCGCCCAACCTTGCGCCACAAGCTCACAATTGGAGCGATGCCGCCGACCGGTCATACCATCGGCCACCACGGCCGAGAGTAAGGATTCGATACTGCCCAACAGGGCAATCGCGATGGCACTGGGGATCAAATCGATAATTTTATCCGCGGAAATCGTCGGAAGATGAGGCGTAGGAAGCGCGCTTGGGATGCCGCCAAAACGCGAGCCAATGGTCTCAATGGGCAGATTAAACGCCCATGTGACAAAAGCCGCTCCACCGACTGCCAACAGCAGGCCGGGAAAGCGCGGACGCCAAGCCCGAAAGCCCAGAATGATGGTGAGACAGGCGAGCGACACGCCCACAGCCAGCGGTGTGAAGCTGTCTTTAACCGACCAAAGCGCTGATATTTTTGGGATAATGGGACCGGGCTCGCTTGCCAGATGAAGGCCAAAAAGATCGTGGATCTCGCCAGAAAAGATGATGACGGCAATTCCCGCTGTGAAGCCAATGGTGACGGGATGCGGAATGTATTTCACATAGACGCCAAGGCGTAGGTAGCCAATGGTCAGCATCAATAGGCCCGCCATGATCGTGGCAACCATCAGTCCTTCATAGCCAAAACGCGCAATCGTCGTGGCAACAAGTACAATGAACGCGCCCGCTGGCCCGCCAATCTGAAACCGACTGCCGCCGAGCAGCGAAATCAAAAAACCGCCAATAATCGCAGCATAAAGTCCTTGTTCAGGCTTGGCGCCAGAGCCAATCGCAATGGCCATAGAAAGGGGCAGGGCAACGATGGCAACCGTCAGGCCCGCCAATACATCGGCCTGAAAGGCGGCTCGGTTGTATCCTTCGCGAAGGGTGCTGATGAATTTAGGCGTAAATTCGCTTGTCACCGGCTGTCTGGATACAGGGGGCGTTGCGGTGGGGTTAGAGACAGCCATTGTTGCCTTACCTTTCACTTGCGACTCGCTCAGTGAGCCATGATAAACTCATTCAGTGCCCCCCGTATGTTTGCGGTAAGATGGGCCCATTGCTTTCAGGAGATGTTATGACCCGGATTGTCAAAATCTATGAGACAGGTGGCCCTGAAGTTCTTCAACTTGAAGGCGAGGAGCTCGGCGCTCCGGGCAAGGGGCAGGTGCTATTGCGTCAGCACGCCATTGGTTTGAATTTCATCGATATTTACTTCCGGAAGGGACTTTACCCCGCACCGTTGCCATTCATTCCCGGCAATGAAGGCGCTGGCGAAATCATCGCTATCGGCAAGGGCGTCAAAGAGTTCAAAGTGGGGGATCGCGTCGCCTATACCGCCCGCCATGGTGCCTATGTCGCTGAACGTTTGATCGAAGAAAAACATCTGATCAAACTCCCAAAGGCCATCTCTTATGAGGTTGGTGCCACCATGATGTTGAAAGGACTGACCGCGCAATATCTGCTGCGCCGGACCTTTAAGATCAAAGCGGGCGATACAATGCTTGTCCATGCCGCGGCTGGCGGTGTCGGTATGATTTTGTGCCAATGGGGCAAGGCTTTAGGCGCTCACGTCATTGGCACAGCGGGCTCGCCAGAGAAGGCCAAGATCGCCAAAAAGGCAGGTGCCAAGCAGGTTATTCTCTATCGCGAGGAAAACTTTGTCGAGCGCGTGCGCGAGATCACCAAGGGCAAGCTCTGCGATGTTGTTTATGACGGCGTGGGCAAGGATACGTTTCCCGGCTCGCTCGATTGCCTCCGAAAGCTCGGAATGTTCGTGTCCTACGGCTCGGCCTCTGGCAACATTGATGCGTTCAACATTGGCGTCTTGGCTCAAAAGGGTTCGCTTTTCGCAACACGCCCAACGCTTTACGATTACATCGCTGATCGGGCTGATTATGTGGCCATGGCAAAGGATCTCATGCGCGCCATTTCGGCGGGGCATGTGACCATGCCTGTTCATGCGCGCTACGCTCTGGACGATGTGGCCAAAGCCCATGCGGCCTTGGAGGGGCGGCAAACAACCGGGGCTACGGTACTGTTGCCATAGAGTTACACACGTAAGGTACTGTTCTTATTAGTCGATTTGGGTATCGCAAAATACTTCGAGATCAACTAATAATGATGAGCTGCGTTAGAGGGCTCCTCCCGACTCATTCTTATTGCGTAGCTGACTTCGCCCGGCCGGACCTTTGTCCGCTTCGCCGGGTTTTTCTTTGCCCGCTTAGCCCGGGACGGCGGTGCCAAAGAGATCATAATTATCAGCGCGTTCGATCTTAACGGTCACAATCTCACCGACACGCAAAGGCTGGCGCGACTGAATATGAACAGCGCCGTCGATTTCTGGCGCATCGGCTTTGGTGCGTCCCTTGCCAACAGTGCCTTGCGCTGCATCCACAATCACTTTCAGGCGTTTGCCAACCTTGTTCTTCAAAATGCTGGCGCTAATGGCTTGTTGAGTTTCCATGAAGCGGTTGTAGCGCTGCTGTTGAACCTCCGGCGGCACCAATGGCAAGCCCAGATCATTGGCTTTTGCGCCTGTGACGGGCTCATATTTAAACGCGCCCACGCGATCAAGCCGCGCCTCTGTCATCCAGTTGAGAAGAAACTCAAAATCTTCTTCAGTCTCACCGGG
>CAIUDK010000166.1 GCA_903897875.1 uncultured Hyphomicrobiales bacterium | reverse complement strand
TTTGTCGAAAACTTCTTATCCTTGACGTGTGATTCGTCTATCAGCGCGGACTATTTTGCATTTTCCGATCAGGATGACATCTGGAACAAAGATAAGCTGGAGAATGCTATCCAGGCCCTGGGCGACGTCGATCAAAGCATTCCGAGTTTGTACTGTTCAAGAACGATTGTGGTCGATAAATTAAATAATGAGATCGGAAAATCGCCACTGTTTACTCGTACGCCGAGCTTTTCAAACGCGCTTGTCCAATGCATCGGCGGTGCGAATACGATGACCTTCAATCGTAACGTACGAGACATCGCCTTCCAGGTAGGGAAAAATATTCCAACAATAACTCACGATTGGTGGATGTATCTTCTAACAACGGGAGTTGGTGGTCGAGTCATCTACGACTCAAAGCCAAGCATCCGATATCGGCAGCATGAGTCAAACCGAGTCGGCTGCAATATCACATTGCGTGCCAAGCTCTATCGAGTCTACCTTCTTGTGAAGGGAAGATTCAAAGACTACAACGATAGAAATATTAAATCACTTGGATGTGCATACCATCTCCTAACCAAAGAAAATCAAAAGATTTATGATGAATTCGTCGATTTACGGAAATCAGCCTTCATAAAAAGAATAAATAGATTCAGAAGATTAAAAATTTACCGCCAGACAGACCTAGGCAATTTCGGTATTTGGCTATCTGTTTTGTTGAAAAAATTGTGAGCAACAAATCAACGGTATTGGTGACGGGGGGCGCTGGATACATCGGCTCGCACGCTTGCGTAGAGTTATTAAACGAAGGCTACGACGTCGTAGTTTTTGATAACTTCAGCAATAGTCACCCTGAAGCACTCAGAAGGGTAGAGCAAATTACTGGTCGTAAGGTAACTCTAGTCAGAGGCGATATCCGAGATCAAGAGGCCATAGAGGCTGTATTGCTGCAGAGTGAGTGTGACGCTGTTCTTCATTTCGCAGGCTTGAAGGCGGTTGGTGAGTCGGTTGAAAAGCCTCTTGTTTATTACGACAACAACGTTGTTGGTACGCATCGCCTTCTTGCCTCGATGCAGAACTGCGGGGTAGAAACCCTGGTCTTCAGTTCATCGGCCACTGTCTATGGGGAGCCACAGCGCCTTCCGTTGACAGAAAATCATCCCCTGTCAGCTACCAACCCTTATGGCCGCAGCAAACTTATTATTGAAGACATGCTACGCGACCTGTGGCGAGCGAATTCCAGCTGGCGGATTGCCATCCTTCGCTATTTCAACCCTGTAGGGGCGCACGAAAGCGGGCTGATTGGCGAAGACCCACAGGGCATTCCCAATAATCTGATGCCCTATGTGGCACAGGTTGCGGTCGGCCAGCGTGAATACCTCAATGTTTGGGGGAGTGACTACCCCACCCACGATGGCACTGGGGTGCGCGACTACATCCACGTCGTCGATCTAGCTCTGGGGCACCTTAAGGCACTACAGCGACTCCACCAGCCCCAATGCGCCGCTGTAAATCTTGGCACAGGCGTTGGTTACAGCGTGCTGGATATTGTGGGGGCGTTTGAAAGCGCCAGCGAACGCAGTGTTCCATATCAGCTTTCCCCGCGCCGTGCCGGCGACGTTGCCGCGTGCTATGCCGACCCGCGATTGGCTGCGCAACTATTGGGCTGGAGGGCTGAACGCGACTTGGCCGCCATGTGCAAAGACCACTGGCGCTGGCAAAAACATAATCCACAGGGTTACGTATGAATCCCCACGCAAATATATCTATAGCCCCGAGTGCGTTGATGCGCACTCTTATTGCCAATCGCGATTTAATGTCGAGCATGATTCGACGCGAGATTGCTGGGCGTTATCGTGGCTCTGTGATGGGGTTGGCGTGGTCTTTTTTCAATCCAGTGCTGATGCTCTCTGTCTACACATTCGTATTCAGCGTCGTGTTTAAGGCACGCTGGCAGGGTGGATCTGATTCAAAAACGGAGTTTGCACTTATTGTGTTTGTAGGGTTGATATTGTTCAACCTGTTCGCCGAGAGTATTAATCGGGCCCCAAGCCTAATTGTTTTCAACGTAAATTACGTTAAGAAAGTAATTTTTCCGTTGGAGTTGTTATCAGTTATCAGTTTCTGCTCAGCAGCTTTCCATTTTCTAATCAGCCTGCTAGTTTGGATTATCTTCTTTTGCGTATTCTTTGGAATGCCCCCGCTGACAATTGTCTATTTGCCGCTCATTATTATTCCAATGGTCTTATATACTCTTGGTTTGTCTTGGCTGCTAGCCTCGTTGGGGGTCTATATACGCGATGTTGCGCAATTCATAAATGTCCTCATGACGGTATTGATGTTTCTATCTCCTATTTTCTATCCGATTGCATCGCTGCCGGAGCAATATCACCTAGTGATGAATATAAATCCTTTGACGTTTGTAGTAGAGCAGGCTCGCGATGTGATGATTTTTGGTGGGCAGCTTAATTGGGCATTATGGCTCATCCAGTTGTTGCTTTCTTCTCTAATTGCATGGCTAGGATTTGCATGGTTTCAAAAAACGCGTAAGGGGTTTGCTGATGTCCTCTGATCACGTTATGACAATAAAAGATGTCTCGAAAGTTTATCAGATTTATGAGAGTCCTCACGACAGGCTTAAGCAAATGCTGTGGCCCGGCCAACGAAAATTCCATGAAGAATTCTGGGCGCTTAAGGGCATTAACTTTGAAGTAAGAAAAGGTGAAACCGTTGGTATTGTCGGACGGAACGGCTCTGGCAAATCAACTCTTTTGCAGATTATTTGTGGCACCGTAACTCCAACTGCGGGTATCGTCGAGCGCAACGGTCGAATATCGGCGCTCCTTGAGTTAGGCTCTGGCTTCAACCCTGAGTTCACAGGCAGAGAAAATGTCTTTCTGAGCGGTGCCATTAATGGCCTATCACGCATGGAAATGGAAGCACGCTTTGACAAAATAGCAGCATTTGCAGATATCGGTCAGTTTATTGATAGCCCAGTCAAGCACTATTCAAGTGGGATGTTTGCGCGCCTTGCTTTTTCGGTTGCAATTCATGTTGACCCGGAAATATTGATCGTCGATGAAATTCTGGCGGTTGGCGATACGGCATTTCAGCGTAAGTGTTTGAATAAGTTTTACGAAATACGCGAAGCTGGTTGTTCGATTCTATTCGTGTCGCATGATCAATACCAGGTTAAGTCGATTTGCCAAAGGGCGCTATATCTTGACAAGGGGCTACAGAAAATGTTTGGGCCTGCAGGTCATGTGATTGATGAGTATATGATCGATATGGAGAGCCGGGAAACTCAATCTATTCTGAAAGATGGTCAGGTTGTCGGAGAAGAGATTCATGCTCAGGTCGAGCAACAGGTTGGTGACTTAACTACTTCTGCGTCTAGTCCCACGAGCGTCGCCGAATTTCAGCTAAGCGAATCGTCGCCGCAGCCAGCAGCCTTGGAGTCAAATCGTGATCAACTATTCAGAATCACCAATGTAGCGCTCATCGACGATCAGGATATGTCTTTCGATGTTGTCACTACTGGGCAGAAAGTTCGTCTTGTATTTGATTTTGTGTCACTGGTGACCACCCCACCGGAAAAAGTAAGTTTTGTCTTTAATCTTTATAGGCACGACGATCTGTATATTTGTGGAACAACTACTTTGATGGATGGCTTACATGCTCACCGTGGATCTGGCAAGGGGCGCGTCACTATTGAATTTCCAGATTTTTGTTTGCTGAGTGGCCAATATAAGTGGCGCGTTGCTATCAACGATCACTTTGGGTTTGTGACCTATGCAGAGGCAAGTGAGGTTTGTCACTTTAGAGTGAGAGACGATTTTAAAGCGGTAGGAATGATTAATCTGCCTCGCGAGTGGTCTTTTGAATTAACTAGTTAATTATTTATAAAATTTAATAATGGAACGACTTGACATAGCCTTGCCGCCAGAAAATCCTAACATTGAAGCTGCAATTCATTTTTCCCGTTACGCCATCGCTAAAAGTCTGGTCAAGGGTAAACGCGTTCTGGATATCGCCTGCGGGGAAGGTTATGGGAGCCATCTCATTAAACAGGCAGGTGCGGCGCATGTGACTGGTGTAGATATATCGAATGAATCCGTAGCTAAAGCAAAGAAATTGTTTTCTGGCGATGGGCTTGAATTCAAGGCGGCCGACGCTGCCAGTCTCGATGTTCTTTTTCCTGAAAACGAGTTTGATGTAGTTATCTCCGTTGAAACGATAGAGCACCTTGCTGATCCAAGATCATTCCTTGAAAGTTTGAAGCGGCTGACTAAGCCGGCTGGTGTAATTCTTCTGACTTGTCCAAATGACCATTGGTACTATCCTGAGGAAGGTCAATCGAATCCTTACCACCTGCGTAAATACTGTTTAGAAGAGTTTCAAAAACTCACTACAGAAGTCTTGGGAAATAATGTCCGATGGAGCGTCGGAACGGGAGTTTTTGGTTTTGGGTCGACGCCCTTGATAGCCGACAAAACCCACTCCTCCGTTCCTGGGAGCTGGATGACTTACATGGATGCGGATGCTTCCTATTTAGTGAGCGGAAAGGGAGAGATTGCCACATCTGCACACCAGTGTAGTTATTTTATTGGGGTCTGGAATGCGCCTGATTGGACTAACGGCGTAGCTGTGTTTCCGCTGTCGATGGATGATTATGCTACGAAAGTTCAAGCGACAGATATCAGAGGCTCATGCTATAGGCTGCAGGCTGAATGTGAGACTGCCCGCGAGGCACTCATCGTGGCAAACGCTGAGCAGTCTAGCCTGCAGGCCGAACTTCAATTAGAACAACGAGAGAAGCGTAGTCTTGGCTTGAGATGGTGGGCATTACAGGCCGAATGCGAGACTGTCTGCGAGGCACTCTTCGTGGCAAACGCTGAGCGGTCTAGGCTGCAGGCCGAATACGAGACTGCCCGCGTGGGCTTTCTACGTTATGTGCGCCTTAGGCAGATCGTACCCGCCCCTTTGCGTTCGTTGGCCGTAAAAGTCGTAAGACTTCTCCGCCGCTGAGAGAGGTATTAAATGGTTGTACAAAAACTGGATTTGGTTGGCGGCTTGTCGCAAGGTGCTTATGTCTTTGACAAAGCGCACAGATTTCTTGCATCAGACGCTTGGAAGGTCGAAGGTGGCAATATTGGGCGAAATGGTGCCAATCTAACTATTTCGTTTCTTTCGATGAACAGAGCGACTCTTTCCGAAAAATTGCTGCGGTCGATCCAGGAGCATATTCCTTCATTTGCGGGTGAAGTCCTAGTCATTGATAACGGCTCCAGTGTCTCCGAGTTGGAATATCTACGAGGTGTTTGTAGGTCAGTCGCATACAAGACCCGAATCGTCGAACTAGGCAACAACTATGGTGTAGCTGGTGGGCGCAACCGGACTATGCCGCACGTTTGTACCGATTGGTTGATGTGCCTGGACAATGACATTTACTTCCTATCCAATCCGCTTCGACAGTTTCAACAGGACTTGGCTGTGTTGGGGTGCCATTTCATGAGCCTTCCCTTGCTGGAGCCTGACGGAAAAACTCTCTTCGCAAGGGGAGGGCATCTTTATGTCTCTTATGAAGATGGTGAGCTGCATATAGGTGCTGGCAGTGCTTGCAGGCAGACGGCCATAGAGGAAAAGGAGGCGTTCCCGTTTCTGGCCACCTTTCTGTTTGGTGGCGCTTGCATATTGAACCGCGTCACCTTCGAAAAGGCAGGCGGGTACGACGAGGCAATGTTTGTCGGCTTTGAAGATATTGATTTCTCAATCCGTCTATTCCAGCAGGGGTACAAGGTGGGTACATCAGGCCACTGTGCGCTTGTACATGATCATCCCAAGCCTTCTTCTGATTCTGATATCGACTACGAAAAAGAGCGTTTCTCGCGCAATATTCTCCATAAATCTGCACTGCATCTTGAGGCGAAGCATGGTTTCAAGATTTGGAGCGATGCGGTGGATCACTGGTTGGAGTCCAGGCACAAGGAGTTGAATCTGAGTCACTACAATGCATTTGATGCACCAAAACGAACAGAGGTTACGATCGATACACAAAAGAAGCCTAAAGTCGCTTTGGTCATCGACACAGATCATTGGGCATTCGGGAATATCAGTAGGCAACTTCAGCGCTACCTCTCGGATCGCTTTGAGTTCATTGTTATCCCTATGGATATCATTGAGAACATAGACCAAGTTTTCATGATGGCCAGAGATTGCGAGATCGTGCATTTCTTCTGGCGTGAACACCTGGCGTTAATCGGCACACCTTACTACTGCTCGTATATTGAGTCGCTTGGTCTCAGCTATCCAAAATTTGAACGTTCATTCATTGATTCTAAAATAATCACGACGAGTATTTATGACCACCTGCTGCTGACGTCTGAAGAACTTGCTCTGCGTCAGAGTCTCTTTACTGACCGTCTGTCCGGTTACATGGTCGGTTCGGAAAAACTGAATTCAATTTATTCAAATGTCCCCGGATATCCCGCGCCTGCGATAGTGGCGGAGGATGGCGTGGATTTAACTTTGTTCAAGCCTCAGAACTTGAATCGCTTGCAGAACGTAGGGGAGCGTAACTTAGTAGTAGGCTGGGTTGGGAATAGCAAATGGGCATCGGAATCGGAGGATTTTAAGGGCGTTCAAACTATCCTCAAGCCAGCATTGGAGCAGTTGCAAGCGGAGGGATTTAAGGTTGTGTCCTTTTTCGCCGATCGTCAGGAGCGTTTCATTCCCCACGATGAAATGCCAGATTATTACAACAAGATTGACGTGCTGGTGTGCGCTTCAAAGATCGAGGGAACGCCAAACCCTGTATTGGAGGCTATGGCTTGCGGTGTGCCTGTCATTAGCACCGATGTTGGCATTGTGCCGCAAGCTTTTGGGCCACTGCAGCAACAAATGATACTCGAGGAGAGATCAGTTGAATGTCTCAAGTCTCGATTGAGATTAATGCTCGAGCAGACCCCACTTTTGGTTCAATTGTCTGCCGAAAATCTCGAGTCAATCCGCGGCTGGGACTGGTCGATCAAGGCCGAGAATTTTCATCGATTCTTCAGTGCCTGCCTTGAAGAGGCTCATGTTCACGCATGCACGGAATAGCCCTTTCAGCCGGCGGTCTCGATAGCTCGGCCGGACTCAGTCTCTTCCCTGAACTCGCAACGACATTTTTTTGCTGGGTTGAGCGCCTGCACCGGGCGCTTGTGGAGCAGGGTGTGCAGCAGGTCTTTTTCTTTTCTCGCGAAGGCCAGCCCCTGATGCGGATGTTCGATATGTATCGCGAGAGGGTGGGCAGCCGCATAGCGTCGCACTATCTCGAGGTGTCCCGCCGCTCAACCTTACTGCCCTCACTCGCACCACTTGCCGAAGAGACTTTCGAGACCCTTTTCCGGCAGTATCGACGCATTTCGCTGGTCGAGTTCTTATCCAGTCTGGGCCTGGAAGCACAAACCCGGAGCATCGCGCAGGCGCTAGGTTTGCCGAACGGTGCAGGATACCGGCGCGAAGAGGATTTGCCGACCAGCCCGACCTTCGCTGCCCTCAAGGCACTGCCGCAATTTCAGGCTTTGTACGAGTCGGAACGAGTCGCACGCCGCAGAGCCTTCATCGACTATCTATCAGAACTGTCAGGCGGCACACCGCCCGCTCGGCTGGTGATTGTCGACGTGGGCTGGAAAGGGACGATCCAGGACAATCTTTTCGCCTTGCTGTGCCGCAATGTGGACACGCCCGTGCGCGCGCTGACCGGCTATTACGTGGGACTAGTAGCTGAAGGCGCGGCTGGACTGAACAACGATAAATACGGGCTGTTGTTCTCGTCCGTGAACGCACCCTCGCCGAAATTTCGTGTGTTCAGCGAGAACCGGGCGCTTTTTGAGGTCGTACTCGCAGCGGATCACGGCTCCATCGTTAGCTACGAGACCACCGCAGACGGTCGCGCACAGCCGATTCGCGGCGAATTCGAAGAGGGTGAGATGCTGGACGCGGAGGTGTTCCCGGTTCAGCGTCAGCTCTTCGAACATTTCAAGCGGCTCGTGGCGTCGATGCCGCCTGACGGCAAAGGCAGCCTGCTGCCCTTTGAGGAGGTGGTACGGGCGCACGCACGAATGGTTTTCAACCCGACGTCACGCGAAAGAACGTGGTTCTCGTCGGTGTTCCATGTGGAGAATTTCGGCGTCTTCGAGCGGTCGCGCTTTGATACACCGGAGAGCCGACCGGGGCTGATTCAGCGCCTACGCTTTCTGAAGCAGGTGCTACGACGGCGCGATGTCGGCGCCCTCGGTTTCTGGCCCTGGAGCACGCTTTATGAACGGGGCGGCGCTCTGCCTGCTGCCATCTACGCAGCCATCCGGCGTCTGCAGCGCTAAAGTTAATCACAGTGTTCAAAAGAAAAATCTGTTTCCTGGTTGGCTCGATGGCTATCAGCGGCGGCACCTACGTCATCGTTCAGCATGCCGCTTACCTGCACGACCAGGGCTACGACGTCACCCTCGCGGTACAAGAGCCTTTCACGGCGCAGACGCTGGCCTGGCACGACCGCACCTCACGGCTGCGCTGTGTGCCGATTGACGCGGCCAAGAGCGAAATGTTCGACCTCGTCATCGCTACGTGGTGGAAAACAGCGTTGGAGCTGAGTTATTTCAACGCGCCGCGCCATGCTTACTTCGTACAGTCGATTGAGTCGCGCTTTTATCCCGTGACCGAGGTGCCGCTGAGGGCCTTGGTGGATGCCACCTATCAGTTCCCCGTGGCCTACGTGACCGAAGCAACCTGGATTCGCGATCAACTCGCCACCTGCTACGGTCATGAGGTGGCCTTGGTTCGAAACGGTATCCGCAAGGATGTCTACCGCACTACGGGCCCAACAATGGCGCCGCGCGATCCGAATCGCCAGCCACGCGTGCTGGTGGAAGGGCATTTCGGTGTCTCGTTCAAAAATACTGCGCTGGGCGTGCGTCTCGCCCGCGAAGCTAGCGCCAAGGACATCTGGGTGCTGACCGGTACGCCGATCAAGTGGATCCCAGGTATGTCGCGCGTGTTCTCGCGAGTGCCGATGAATGTCACGCCCGAGATCTACCGGTCCTGTGACATTCTGGTCAAGTTGAGCACTGTAGAAGGTATGTTCGGCCCGCCGCTGGAGATCTTCCACTGCGGCGGAACTGCCATTGTTTTCGATGTGACCGGACACGATGAATACATCGTCGACGGACAGAATGCCTGCGTCGTTCGACGCGGCGACATGGATGGCGTCGTCACGACCCTGCGTGGCCTGCTGAACGACCGGACCGAGCTCGCGCGGCTGCAGGCCGGCGCATTGCAGACCGCCGACGTCTGGGCGTCATGGGATGAGTCGTCCGCGGCTTTCCGCGACTGGGTGGAAACGGCGCTGGCCGGGCCCACCGTCGACCGCGCGGTCCTCGCCGAACTGAGCGACAAAGCGTTTGCGGAATATGCCCGGGATGAACAACTGCGCCTGGCCAATGCGCCACGTATGCCCCGGCATCGCCTCAGCGCGCTGGCCGCGCGCTTTCCGCCGTCGCTGCTGCGCTCGCTCAAGCAACTCGAGGCAGCCAGCGAAGTGTTGTTCGGACCCCGGGAGGTCCGCTGATGTACAAGCTAAGGACTATCGACGTTTGGGACACGCTCTTACGTCGGGACTGTCACCCCGAGTGCATCAAGCTGGCGACTGCCCAGCATCTCTTTCTCGGCTGGACGGATAAGATCAAGCCGGAGTTTCGTGAGGGCTGGGCGCTGTACAAGGCGCGCCTGGAAGCGGAACATACGCTCGCCGAACATGCCAAGACGAGCGGCAAGGACGATGAGTATGAGATCACAAATGTCCTGACGCAATGGGCCAAAACCGTATTCTTCGGTCCTATACCGGTCAATTTGCCGGTGCGCCTGGCGGAGTTCGAGTTGAGCGTCGAGATTGCCCGATCCTATGCCGACCCTGATATCTCGCATTTTTTACGTTCACATGAAGCAGAAAAGACGTTGTTCTTGTCTGACTTTTACATGAGCGCGGAAATGCTGGGCCGTCTGCTGGCAGCCAAAGGGCTGGACACGCTGGTTGCCGAGGGACTGTCGTCGTGCGATTTGGGGCTCAACAAACGATCCGGACAGATTTTTCGACACCTTCATTCTCTCCATGCTGTCTCGCCAGACCAGCATGTACACATCGGCGACAACGAGTGGTCCGATGTGTCGTCGCCGCGTGCACTCGGCGTGAATGCTCTGCATTACCTGCCTGAATCCGCACACACCGCGCGCCTTGCGCGGGAGCATTTGTTTTCGTCCAGGGATGCGTTGTTCGACCACCTCCACAGGGATGGTTCCTCTCTCGCTAGGGACGCAGGCAAGGGCTTGCCGGTTAAACAGGGTGCAGCCCTTTGCCTGGGTGCTGAGGCAGCGCCGTTGTTCATCGGATTCGCACTTTGGGTCGCGGAGCAGAGCATCCTGCAGAAGCTTGACCGGCTGTACTTCTTCACTCGGGAGGGTGAGTTCTTCCACAAGGTTTTCTGCGCGCTCTTCCCGCAGGGCCGATTGTCCGGCCACGTTCTGCCGCCCGCCGATATCCTCGCGGTGAGCCGGTTGAGTACGTTTTCTCCCTCGATGAAAGACGCATCTATTCAGGAATTGTCCCGGATTTGGTCTTTGTTCAAGGTGCAAAGCGTTTCAGGTTTGTTCAACACCTTGGGTCTGAACATCGGGAAGTTCTTGGAACTGCTCGTCACACTGGGTCTAAAGGAAACGGACGTCATCCGTGATCCTGAAAACAGCCCTGCACTGCGACAGCTGTTCGAAACGCCGGCGTTCGTCGAAGCCGTCAAGAACGTCGTGGCATCACAGGCCAGCCTGCTGAAAAGTTATTTGAAGCAGAGTGGAGTGAACGCGGGCGATCGGATCGGCATCATCGATATCGGCTGGCGTGGGACCATACAGGATAATATTTCATTGCTGGTACCCGACGCACACTTCCATGGGATGTACCTAGGTTTGCGCCCTGTAATCAATGCCCAGCCCGGGAATGTCACCAAGGCTGCCTTCGGGCCTGATGAAAATACGTCCAGCGAGCCCAGTGCGCTTTTCACAAACTTCGCCGCCATGGAGTTGCTCTGCAACTCTTCTCATGGAAGTGTAGTCGGTTACACGTTGGAAGACGGGCGTACTGCCCCGCAACGCCAGGTCGACCAGGAAGAAAATACGGCGTACTACGAGTTCGTAGGACCGTTCCAGGAAGGCGTTGTGCTTGCGTCGCAGTATTGGCAGTCATATTTGGAGCGCTATGTAGTTTCCAGTAATGAATTGCTCACGATGGCGTTACATGTATGGGATTCGCTTCGCCGAACACCGGATGAAGGGCTAGTGGACGTGTATCTGCGCACCCCGCAGCACGATTTATTTGGCTATGGCGAGATTTTCAAGCGTAGCCATTACCCTTCGTTGAGCACCATTTTCCTGTCTCCCGTTCTGGCTTCGAGAAGGCGGCAACTGATCGAGTTCATCCGCCGGGTTCAATGGTCAGAAGCCATTGAAAACGCCAAGGATATCGGCCTGCTCCATCGCGGCGTATTGCTCTTGGCGTTCCGAACAGCCCACTTGGTCAAACGTGCAAGTTTGAAGGTGAAACTCACCAAGCGGAGTAAGAATGCGTAACTGTGACGCCGTGATTGTCAACGACAAAGCGGGCACTCACCTGACTGATTAAGAACATCGTCCGATTTCGAAGGGCGAAGTTTCGTGTGTTGAAGTAACTGAGGACTTGCTGAAATTCTGCAACAGTAAGGGTTTTGGCTTGCGCCATGTTTGCTTCCTTTCATAAAAAAAAGACATGCAAACATTGTGTTTTCTTTTGCAGGCTAGGACGACCTGAATTTGCAAAATGCTCGGTTCAACAAAGACATTCCAAGATTCAATGACTTAGCGGAGCCACATAAGAAAATCCCACTTTTCTTATGCGTGTGTTAATAGCTTCTTTTGGAAGTGTATCTCGGCTTAAGATTTTGTATGCAGCTCATATTGCCGAGTCGTCTTATTGTCGAGCTGTAAGAGTTTTCGAGTGTGTGGTAGCGTTCGCGATAACCTTTTAATTACTCTGGATTTGTGCGCTTAACGGTGAGATGAGCACATGGCCAAGCATTACTCGACAAAAGACTTCTTCCGCAATACGCCCAATGCCCTGCTTGCGCGCTACTTTAAGGCGCGCGGATTGTTGCAGGACTTCGATTTCTCGGCAATCAAAGAAACCAAGATCGAACCCCTTTTCGAGGCTTGGCTGGCATTGCCCGATGTGATTCGCGCAAGCTTGGATACCGAACTGCGCGAAGTTAGTGAAATGAGTTCCGACAAGGGTACCAAAGCGATCATCGATGAGGCCGAATTCCATCTTTCGGAAGGAGATGAGCACGCTGCATTTGTTGCCAAATTAATGGCTCTGCCCGGCCATTACGAGAGAGCGATGACAACTTTTCTTGACCATGCCGCGCTATGGAAGGGTGCTACGCGTTTCTGTCACGCCGATTCGCTCAGTCACTGGCGCAAGCGAAAGAACTTGCCGCAGGTGAAGGCGGCCGTGGATCAAGAAAGTCTTGAAGCACTGGCCGCTGGCATTGGTTGCTATTTCCGCCAGGCCGAGGGTCGAGGTGCGCGCTGCGTTGTAGAACCTTATCGACGCGGCGAGCTGGATTACTTCTTTGCCTATCCCAAGGACTACGCGCG
>CAIUDK010000165.1 GCA_903897875.1 uncultured Hyphomicrobiales bacterium | reverse complement strand
TGGCCGCGATTGCGCGCTATGAGACCAGCGCCGATTATCTGCTTTTTGATGCTAAACCGCCCAAGGGCGCCGTTTTGCCCGGCGGTAATGGCCGCGCTTTTGACTGGCACATCCTTGATGGCATCGCCCCTGCCCGCCCTTGGATGCTGTCTGGTGGGCTGGACCCCGACAATGTCACAGAGGCTTTGACCATCACGCGGGCACCGGGCCTCGACGTATCGTCGGGCGTTGAGCGGGTGCCTGGCGAAAAAGACCCGGCCTTGATCTCTCGCTTTATTGCCAAGATAAGAGAATACGAACTGGCGCTTGGTAATCAGCGCCAGACAGCTTAAAAGAACGACTTCATTTTCTGTCTTTATTGCAGGTCTGAACGAAGGGCTTGATCCCCTCTTTTTTGACGTGCTTTAGGAGTTTTGTTTTGGAACCCACGCTTCCCAATTCGTTCCGCACCGGCCCGGACGAACACGGACATTTCGGTATCTTCGGCGGCCGCTTTGTGGCCGAGACGTTGATGCCACTGATCCTTGATCTTGAAAAAGCCTATACGGCGGCAAAAGCTGATCCGAGCTTTCAGGCTGAACTGGATTTCTTGGCCAAGCATTATGTGGGGCGTCCAAGCCCGCTATATTTTGCCGAGCGCATGACGCAGCATTTGGGCGGCGCAAAGATTTATTTCAAACGCGATGAGCTCAACCACACCGGCGCACACAAGATCAACAATGTGCTTGGTCAAATTTTGCTCGCACGCCGCATGGGCAAATCCCGCATCATAGCCGAGACCGGCGCTGGCCAGCATGGCGTGGCCACCGCGACCGCCTGCGCCAAATACGGCCTTGAATGTATCGTCTACATGGGCGCCGTTGACGTTGAGCGCCAAGCACCAAATGTGTTCCGCATGAAAATGCTGGGCGCAACTGTGGTGCCCGTGCAATCAGGTTCGCGCACGTTGAAAGACGCGATGAACGAAGCCTTGCGTGATTGGGTGACCAATGTCGCTGACACATTCTATTGCATCGGCACAGCTGCTGGTCCGCACCCCTATCCAATGATGGTGCGTGATTTTCAATGCGTGATCGGCAATGAAGTGCGCGTGCAAATGCAAGAGGCTGAAGGCCGTCTGCCAGATTCGCTCATCGCTTGTATCGGCGGCGGCTCCAATGCCATCGGGCTTTTTCATCCCTTCCTTGATGATCCAAGCGTGCAGATTTTTGGTGTTGAAGCTGGCGGCCATGGCATCGACCAGAAGAACGGACATGCTGCGTCGCTGGCTGGTGGACACCCCGGTGTCTTGCACGGCAATCGCACCTATTTGTTGATGGATGATGACGGACAAATTCTGGAAGGTCATTCGATCTCAGCCGGTCTTGATTATCCTGGTATCGGTCCAGAACATTCTTGGTTGAAGGAAAGCGGTCGCGTCACCTATCTCAATGCGACCGATAAAGAAGCGCTCGACGCTTTCCAATTGTGCTGCAAACTTGAGGGCATTATTCCTGCTCTCGAACCAGCCCATGCATTAGCTAAAGTCACGGAACTCGCTCCCAAGCTGCCAAAGGATCACATCATGGTGATGAATTTGTGCGGACGTGGTGACAAAGACATTTTCAATGTCGCTGAGCATTTGGGCGGGATGTAATCATGACCACGCGTATCGATCAGCGCTTTGCTGCGCTTAAATCCGAAGGCCGAAGCGCACTTGTCACCTTTGTGATGTGTGGCGATCCCGACATGGCGACGTCACTCGAAATCTTGCGTGCACTGCCTAAGTCTGGCGCCGATATCATTGAAGTTGGCATGCCCTTTACCGATCCAATGGCGGATGGTCCCTCTATTCAAGCTGCCGGGTTGCGCGCTTTGAAAAATGGCGCGACGCTGAAAAGCACGCTGGCAACTGTTGCTGAATTTCGCAAAACAGAGGCTGATACGCCGATCGTTTTGATGGGCTATTACAATCCAATCTACGTTTATGGCGTGGATCGTTTTTTGGTTGATGCAAAGGCAGCTGGCGTTGACGGTTTGATTGTTGTTGATCTGCCGCCCGAAGAAGACAGCGAGCTTTGCTTGCCGGCCCTCAAGGCTGGCCTCAGCTTTATTCGTCTGGCTACCCCCACAACTGATGATAAGCGTCTGCCTGCTGTGCTCGCAAACACATCGGGTTTTGTTTATTATGTCTCGATCACCGGCATCACAGGCGCAGCCATTCCTGATTATTCCAAAGTGGCGCATGCCGTGGAGCGTATTAAACGCCACACGAATTTGCCTGTTGCCGTTGGCTTTGGTGTGAAGAATGCGCAAAGCGCGCAAGAGATTGCAGTTCATGCGGATGCTGTTGTAGTTGGCACCGCTCTGATTGACGCTCTACGTCGTTCACTCGACGAAAATGACAAGGCGACGGCGACAACGGTTAGCGCTGTGGCTGATATGGTCAAAGATATTGCCGCTGGCGTGCAATCTGCGCGCAGCAAAGCATCAAAATAAAGAGTCTGCTATGAACTGGATGTCCAACGTCGTTCCACCAAAAATCCGCTCTTTCCTCAAGAGAGAGACGCCGGAGAATTTGTGGGTGAAGTGCCCTGACAGCGGCGAACTGGTTTATCACAAAGACTTGGAAGCCAATCTCTTTGTGGTGCCAAATTCTGGCTATCACATGCGCATGCCGATCACGGCACGCCTTGAGTCACTCTATGATGACGGCAAATACCAAACTGTTGAAACACCCGAAGTGCCAGTTGATCCGCTGAAATTTCGTGATGTGAAGCGCTACACAGATCGCTTGAAAGAATATCGCACCAAGACGGGCGAAGTTGACGCCATCAAAATCACGCATGGCTTGATCGAATCCAACAAGGTTGTTGTTGCGATTCAAAACTTTGAATTCATGGGTGGTTCGCTTGGCATGGCGGCTGGTGAGGCTGTGGTCAAAGGCATTATGACCGCGATTGAATTGAATGCGCCCTTCATCATCTTCACCGCATCTGGCGGCGCGCGTATGCAAGAGGGCATGTTCTCTTTGATGCAGATGCCACGCACCACTGTTGCCGTGCAGCGTTTGCGCGCAGCCAAACTACCGTTCATCGTTGTGCTGACCAATCCAACAACGGGTGGCGTCACCGCCTCTTACGCCATGCTGGGTGACATCCACATTGCAGAGCCTGGCGCTGTGATTGGTTTTGCTGGCGCGCGCGTGATCGAGCAGACCATTCGTGAACGTCTGCCTGAAGGTTTTCAGCGCGCTGAATATCTCAAAGCGCACGGCATGGTGGATATGGTTGTGCCACGCCAAGAGATGCGCAGCACGCTTGCGCGTTTATGTGCCTTGTTCATGAACAATCCACGCGTTGCTTAAGGATCGATAATGGATCGTTCAGTTGCGGTTTTGGCGCGTATTCTCTCGCTGCATCCGCGCAAGATTGATCTCTCACTTGGGCGTTTAGAAAACTTGCTGGCGCTGTTGGGTAATCCGCAGCTACGTCTGCCGCCCGTCATTCATGTCGCTGGCACCAATGGCAAGGGTTCGACGGTCGCCTTTATGCGCGCGTTCCTTGAAGCTGCCGGCAAGCGCGTGCATGTGTATACGTCGCCTCATCTGGTAAATTTTCACGAGCGCATTCGCTTGAGCGGCAAGCTTGTCGATGAACAGATGCTGGCCGACACATTTCAACTTTGCGAGACGGTGAACGCAGGCGCGCCTATCACAGTGTTTGAAATGATCACGGCCGCGGCCTTCAAACTCTTCAGCGATGTTCCGGCCGATGTGCTGTTGTTGGAAGTGGGATTAGGCGGACGCTTTGACGCGACCAATGTGATTGCGCGCCCCTTGGCCAGCGTCATCACGCCCATCTCCTTCGACCATCCGGAATTTTTAGGCACGGAGCTCGCTGGCATTGCGCGCGAAAAGGCGGGCATTCTCAAGCGCGGCGCGCCCGGTATCATTGGCCCGCAAGACATTAGCGTGCGTGCGCTCATTGAAGATATTGCGCAAGAGGTTGGTGCGCCCTTGCTGATTCATGGGCAAGATTTTGCTGCGCGCGAAGAACATGGCCGCTATGTTTTTGAAGACACGCAGGGCCTGCTCGATCTACCACGCCCCAAATTGATTGGTCGCCACCAAGTCCAAAATGCGGGCATTGCCATCGCAACCTTGCGCCATGTGATGCCTGAACTCCCAGCCGAGAGCTATGAGCGCGGCATGCTCAACGTTGTGTGGCCCGGTCGCCTGCAACGTCTGACTGTGGGGCCGCTGACACAATCTGCCCCTCCGCAATCAGAAGTCTGGCTGGATGGCGGACATAATGAAGCTGGTGGCCGTGTGCTTGGCGAAGCCATGGCGGACATGGAAGACCATTCGCCGCGGCCGCTCGTGCTGGTCTGCGGCACGCTGACAACCAAAGACACAGCTGGCTTTTTGCGCGCCTTTCGCGGCCTCGCTCAAAGCGTCATCGCCGTGCCTATCCTTGGCGAACATACGGGGCGCTCAGCCGCCGAGGTTGCAGCCATTGCACGCGCTGAGGGGTTTCCGGCAAACACAGCCGCCGGCTTGGACGAGGCGCTCGAACAGATCGCTGGATCATTCGCGCAAAGCACCACGCCTCCCCGCATTTTGATTGCTGGCTCGCTCTATCTGGCGGGCGAGGCTTTGGCGCGCAACGGCGAAGTGCCGACCTAATCCAAACAAAAAAGGCCCCCGAAGGGGCCTTTTGAAATTAAGCACGTCTCGATTAGATCGAGCCGCTGATCCATTTGGTGAGCTCGCCCTTAGGAGCAGCGCCAACCTTCTGGGCTGTTGCCTTGCCACCGCTGAAAATCATCAGAGTTGGGATCGAGCGGATGCCGAGCTTACCAGCAACGCCGGGGTTCTCATCGACGTTCAGCTTCACAATCTTCACCTTGCCCTGCATTTCAGTGGCAATTTCGTCGAGAGCGGGACCGATTGCTTTGCACGGGCCACACCATTCTGCCCAGAAATCAACGAG
>CAIUDK010000164.1 GCA_903897875.1 uncultured Hyphomicrobiales bacterium | reverse complement strand
GCCAAGGCAGCCAAGGCAGCCAAGGCAGCCAAGGCAGCAAAGGCTCAGAGACCATGGGCGGCAGCCGTGGCGGCGAGGGCGCTGGTGGTAAAATGCCATCAGGCGGCGGTAGTGGTGCTGGCACTGGCGGCGCAATGTCGCCCGGCGGCGGTCGTTAATCATTTATAGGATTCAAGTTGATGGTCGCGGTGTCGTTTGGCAGCGCGGCCATTCTTTTGTCATGAATTTGGATTTGCATCTGGTTTGTTCCTGCGTCACTCTTACTTTTCGACACAAGGATTTTGTCGACACAAGGATTTTGAACAATGCACTTCATTCGACGTAAGGGTTGGGAAATTCCAGAACGCGAGGCAACGCCTGAGGCGTTGTTCCTCAATCGTCGTTCTCTGCTCACCACATCAGCACGTATTGGTGCGAGTATTGGGGCAGGCGTTTTGGCCGCCAACATTCCCAATCTTGCTTTTGCTGCAGGCGAGGTGGACCCGTCTGCCTCTCTCTATCCAGCCAAGCGCAATGAGAGCTATGTTGTTGATCGCGAGCTGACGCCAGAGGCGATTGCGTCACGCTACAATAATTTTTACGAATATGGATTGAGCAAATCCATCTGGTCTGCAGCCGAAGCATTGAAGACGCGGCCTTGGACGATCAGTGTTGAAGGCTTGGTGGAAAAGCCCAAGCAGATCGACATTGATGCTCTGCTCAAATTGATGCCGATTGAAGAGCGGCTCTATCGTCATCGCTGCGTTGAAACGTGGTCGATGACTGTGCCGTGGTCGGGCTTTCCGCTCAAAGCTTTGATCGATTGGGCACGCCCTTTGGGTTCGGCCAAATATGTGCGCTTTGAAACATTCTACGACACCAAATTAGCGCCCTCGCAGCGCGGCTTTTGGCCATGGCCCTATGTGGAAGGGTTGACGATGGCTGAGGCGACGAATGATCTCACGCTGATGGTGACGGGCGCTTACGGCAAGCCTTTGGCCAAATCCTTTGGTGCGCCGATCCGTTTGCACACGCCATGGAAATATGGATTCAAATCCATCAAGTCCATCGTGAAGATTGCCTTTGTGGAAGAGCGGCCCAAAACATTTTGGGAAACATCTGGTCCCGGTGAATATGGTTTTTGGGCGAATGTGAATCCCAAAGTGCCGCATCCACGTTGGAGCCAAGCGACTGAAGAAGTGTTGGGCACAGGCACACGCCGCGACACGCTCTTGTTCAATGGCTACGGCGATTTTGTTGCCGATCTCTACAAGGATCTGGCTGGCGAGAAGCTGTATATTTGATGCTGCGACCCTGAGCCTCTGGATCCCGGATCAGCGCTGCGCTTGTCCGGGATGACAGTGGTGGAGAATGGTTTGGCGTAGAGGCGTGTCGCCTCTATTCGTTTTCCGTTGCCAGATGGATGCGGTTTTGGAAACTGGCGTCATCGCCTTTGACGAGAAGATCAGCGTTGCTGGCGATGGCGTCGCATAATTGCTTGACCCATGGCCCTTCTGATTTTGCAAAATCGCTCAGCACATAAGAATGCACCAGCGCTTTATCGCCGGGGTGGCCGATGCCCATGCGCACGCGGCGATACTCATTACCCAACAATGCAGTGATGGAGCGCAGGCCGTTGTGGCCCGCATTACCGCCGCCCAATTTGATGCGCAATTTGCCTGCGGGCAGATCAAGCTCATCATGAAATACAACGATGTCGGCCAGAGCAATTTTGTAAAATTTGGCAGCTTCAGCCACTGCGCGTCCAGACTCGTTCATAAAGGTTTTGGGCTGAATGAGAATGACGCGCTCGCCACCAATCGTGCCCTCAGTGACCAGACCTTGAAAGCGGCTGCGGGCAGGGGGAAAACGATGCGCCTGCGCAATCGCCTCAATCGCCATAAAGCCGATGTTGTGGCGATTTTTCGCATAGGTCTTGCCGGGATTGCCGAGGCCGACGAACAGAAGCATCGATGGTCCGATCTTAAAGCGGAGTGTTTTGTCGCATATGTGCGCCATTGCGCATGCGTCAGAAACAAATTCGCCCGCACAAGGCGGGCGAACTTAGTGTGTGTTGAAAAAGAAGCTTACTTCTTCTTCTCAGCGGCCTTTGCAGCAGCCTTAGGCGCTGCAGCAGCGGCTGGTGTTGCTGTCTCATCAGCCTTAGCTGGTGGCACGATCGTGGCGACTGTGAAGTCACCCGAAACCACAGGCTTACAGCCAGCTGGCATTTTTGCAGCTGAAATGTGGACAGAGTCGTTGATCTCGGCTGCACCCAAATCAACAGTGATGCTGTCAGGGATCGCATCGGCAGGCACGCGCATTTCGATGCTCGTGAATACGATGTTGACCGTGCCGCCCTTTTTCACGCCGGGGCAGGTATCCTGATTGATGTAGTGGATCGGCACGTTAACGCGCAGGAATGAACCTGGGCGCAAGCGCAAGAAGTCCACATGCAACGGAGTGTCGCGCACAACGTCGAGCTGATAATCGCGCGGAAGAACGCGCTCTTTGCGGCCGTCGATCTCGATCTCGAAGATCGTGGTCAGGAAGTGGCCTGCATAGATCAGCTTATTCAATTCGCGGTAATCAAGAGTGATTGGTTCTGGCGCAACGCCACCACCATAAATCACACCTGGTAGATTGCCTTCACGGCGTACGCTACGGGCGGCCCCCTTGCCTGTCCCGACGCGGACCGTGGCCTTGAGTGTTTTTGTCTCAGCCATATCGTTGGTCCTTTAAGTCTAGAAATTCACGCCCTCGCCTCCAGGGGTGTCGGAAACTGACGTGAAGTGGCGGTTTATAAGGGAGCCGGGGGGGGATGACAAGGCGGGACGGGGGGTGTTGGGGCCAGACAGAGGCCAAGGCAATCAAATTTGACGCTTGGCCTTGGCGACGAGCTTGGCAATTGATAGGGTTTTGGGGATTATTGGGGCACCGGCCCTACCCCTCCCACCGCCCCAGCGCCTTCTCATCCTCTTCCCGCGCATCGACCCATTGGCCCTGTGCGCCATCTTTGCGGTGGTCTTTTTTCCAGAAGGGGGCGCGGCTTTTGAGGTAGTCCATCAGAAATTCGGCGGCCTCAAAGGCGGCGACGCGATGACTTGAGGTGGCAATCACCAGAACGATTTGTTCGCCCGGTGCAATCTTGCCATAGCGGTGAATGGCGGTGACGCCCATGAGCGGCCAGCGCGTTTGGGCGTCTTGGACCACGCGCGCAATTTCTGCCTCTGCCATGCCGGGATAATGTTCTAATTCCAGCGCGCTGAGCGTGCCTGCTTCATCGCGGCAGAGGCCCGTGAAGGTGACCACGGCGCCGATGTCGGTGCGTCCCTGTGTGAGGGCGGCGACTTGTGCTGCAACGTCAAAATCCTCTTGCTGGATCGCAATGTGAATTTTGGGCGATGCGGGCATCTTAGCCCCCGGTCATGGGTGGGAAGAAAGCGATCTCGCGCGCACCCGCAATCAGCGCATCGTGCTGAACGTGGTTTTGGTCGATAGCGGTGCGGATGATGTCGGGGTTTTCGAACGCATAGGCATAGCCCTCGTCGCGCGCACTGAGCCATGTGATGAGATCGGCCACGCTCACCACGCTCTCTGGTGGGGCCAGCTCTTCATCGGTCTTGCCGATGCGTTCACGCACCCAAGCAAAATAAACAGCGCGCATGCTCAACCGTCCTCGTCGTCGATGACGTGTTTGAAGCCAGCCTTCATATAATCCCAGCCTGTGTAGAGCGTGAGGATGGCAGCAATCCATAGCAGCGTGATGCCGATCTTGACGGTGCCGGGCACAACGCCTTCGCCAGACGGGCCAGCGATGAGAAAGCCGAGCGCTAAAATTTGCGCGGTGGTTTTCCATTTGGCAATTTTGCTCACGGGTACCGACACACGCAACTCAGCCAAATATTCGCGTAAGCCGGAGACGAGAATTTCGCGACACAAAATGACAACGGCAGCGCAAAGCGACCAGCCAGAAATGGTGCGGTCTGCGACCAGCATCATGAGAACGGCGGCGACCAGAAGCTTATCGGCAATCGGGTCCAACATGCGGCCCAAGGACGATTGCTGCGAGAGCACGCGGGCCAAATAGCCGTCGAGAAAATCGGTGATGGCGGCAATGGAGAACACGCCCAGCGAGGCCCAGCGCATCCAAAACTCATCACTCCAAAACATCATGGCGGCGAGAATGGGCACGGCCACCACGCGACCATAGGTCAGCATGTTGGGCAGGTTCCAGCGTCGGCTGGGAGATCGTGTCGACGTCATGGCCATGGCTGGGGACCGGTTCGAGTGATTTGCGTCAATAGCAGCTAAGAGCCTCAGCGGAAATAGGGGTTTTGGGTCGAAAGCTTATCCATTCCGCTCATTAAAGTGATCGTAGACCATCTTTGCGGTGGCTGCATTGATGCCGGGGATCTTTTCCAGATCTGCCAACCCTGCGCCCGCAATGGCTTTTGCGGTGCCAAAGGCTTTGAGCAGCGCGCGTTTGCGGGCAGGGCCGATGCCCGCGATTTCGTCCAAAGGATTTTTGGTGAAATCCTTTTTGCGTCGGGCGCGATGGGTGCCAATGGCAAAGCGATGCGCCTCATCGCGTAGGCGTTGGATGAAATAGAGGGCGGGATCGCGTGGCGGCAGACGGAACGGATCACGCCCCTCCATAAAGAAGGTCTCGCGCCCGGCGTTGCGGTCAGCACCCTTGGCGATCGAGACAAGTGCCACGCCCTCAACGCCGAGTTCCGCCATGACGGCTTTGGCAATGCCAAATTGGCCTTGCCCACCATCGATGATGACGAGATCGGGCTTGAGCGGAAAGGCTTCGGGATCGGGGTCAGCCTCGGCATTGGCGGTGTCTTTGAGTAGACGCGCAAAGCGGCGCGTGAGCACTTCGCGCATCATGGCAAAGTCATCGCCCGGTGCTGTATCTTCGGATTTGATATTGTAGGTGCGATAATGGGCTTTCATAAAACCATTGACGCCCGCCACCACCATCGCGCCGATCGCATTGGTGCCTGAGATGTGGGAGTTGTCGTAAATCTCAATGCGCCGCAGCGGCTTTTCAATGCCAAAGGCCTCGCCCATGGCGGTAAGGAGTTTTTGTTGCGTGGCCGATTCTGCCAATTTGCGCGCCAAAGTCTCGCGGCCATTTTGGGCGGCGTGATCGACAAGCTCGCGCCGTTCACCGCGTTGGGGCACAGCGATTTCCACTTTGTGTCCGACGCGCGCGCTCAGCACTTCTGCCAATATTTTGTGGCTTTCAATTTCATGCGACAGCAAGATCAGGCGCGGTGAAGGGCGCTCAGCATAAAACTGTCCCAGAAACGAATCCAAAACTTCCGGCGCCTCCAACGTGCGATCGGCGCGGGGAAAATACGCGCGATTGCCCCAGTTCTGATAGGTGCGGAAGAAGAACACTTCGATACAAAATTGCCCGGCCTCTTGCGAGATGGCAAATACATCAGCCTCTGGCACAGTGCGCGGATTGATGCCCTGTTCGCCCTGAATGGCGGAGAGCGCCGCGATACGGTCGCGCAATTTGGCGGCGATTTCGAATTCCATCAGCTCAGCGGCGGCCATCATTTCTTGGGCCAGATGCTCACGCACGGCAATGCTTTTGCCCGACAGAAAATCGCGCGTGTCTTTCACAAGCGCTTGATAATCAGCCGGGCTGATTTCGCCTGTGCAGGGGCCAGAGCAGCGTTTGATTTGATAGAGCAGGCAGGGGCGCGTGCGGTTCTCATAATAGCTATCGGTGCAAGAGCGCAGCAAAAAGGCGCGTTGCAACACATTCATGGAACGGCTCAGCGCCGACACATTGGCAAAGGGGCCAAAATAATCGCCTTTGCGATTGCGCGCGCCGCGATGTTTGGTGAGCTGCGGGGCTTCGTGATCGTTGGTGAGCAAAATATAGGGAAAGGATTTGTCGTCACGCATCAAAACATTGAAGCGCGGCTTCATCTGCTTGATGTAATTGGCTTCCAGCAGCAGCGCTTCGGTCTCGGTGCTGGTGGACACAAACACCATGCTGGCAGTCAGCGAAATCATCCGCGCAATGCGATTGGTGTGGCCGGTGGGGCGGGTGTAATTGGCGACGCGCTTTTTGATGCTGCGCGCTTTGCCCACATAGAGAACCTCGCCGTCCTCAGAGATCATCCGATAGACGCCGGGGCCGTGGGGGGCGTCTTTGAGATGGGTGCGAATGGCCTCAGCGCCGCGCCGCAGCCCCTCGGGCGAGGCGGTCTCATCGCTCGATAGGTCGAACGCGGTCATGCTCTGTTCGGCGTCCTCGAACTCCTCTGGAGTCTCGGGAGGGAGCGCGTCAGGGGGCAGATCTGAGGGCTGGCGGCTGGTCATAGGTATGATTTAGAGCGGGACGGCCCATAATTGAAGCGATCTTTCAAAACTGGTGTCTCGGGAGTATTTTGCCAAGCTCATTTTGGCCAAGCTCATTTTGGCCAAGTTCATTTTTGCCAAGCTCGGCCCTAGCCTTTTGCATCCGTAATGGTCTAAAATTGGGCATCAGGGGGATCTTCATGGTATCGCCGTCGAATTGGCCGGGCATTCTTATGGCCTGCTTAGTTGCGCTTGCGATAGCGACGCTCGGCGGCTGCGTTGACCCCAGCGCTGATGGCCCCTCGGCAGGTGTCGCGCGCACGGCCCGCCAGCAGCAGCGCCCCACCGTCGATATGCAAGCCGCAGCTGTGGCCTTTGTGAGCCTTGATGGCCCGCCCAGCGCCCTTGCTATGAGCATTATCGAGCGCACGCGGGCTGAAGCCCAAGCGCATCGGATTGGTTTGGCTGATGTCAGTAATGCTCAGCTGCTCATGCGCGGCTATCTGACCGCGGCCCCCGGTCAGGGCGGAATCGTTCTGTCTTCAGTTTGGGATGTGTTTGACGCCCAAAAGCGGCGCGTGACGCGGATTGATACGAGCCTGCTTGTGCAAGGCAAGGTCTTGGTTCAAGGAATGGCTGCAGACCCTTGGGCGGTGGTTGATGAGGCCGCGCAAGCGGAGCTTGCTGCCCATAGTATAGAGGGTTTGGAAGATTATCTGGCCGCTCTGGCCGAGCCATCTGCAGGAAATGTGGCTGAAGCCGCATCAGATGGCGCATCTGTAGGCAGCATGACAGCGGCTGCTTTACGATAAGTCCACGATAAATGTGGATAATTCGCTCAAAGCGACGACATGATTGCGTCAGCTGACGCAACGCTGCTAAGACGCAGACGTCACACGCGTTGGAGGATAGCATGCCGGAAGCGATCAAAATTTTAGCCGGAAATTCAAACCACGCGCTGACCGAGGGCATAGCGGCCTATTTGGGCGTGCCTTTGACCAAATGTCAGGTCCGACGCTTCGCCGACATGGAAATTTTCGTTGAAATTCAGGAAAATGTACGCGGCAAGGACGTTTTTGTGGTGCAGTCTACGTGCCCGCCCCCGAACGAAAACCTGATGGAACTTTTAATCATGATCGATGCGCTTAAGCGCGCTTCTGCGGCACGCATCACCGCGGTGATGCCATATTTTGGTT
>CAIUDK010000163.1 GCA_903897875.1 uncultured Hyphomicrobiales bacterium | reverse complement strand
GTAGCCACCGCCGGGCGTCAGGCCCACATACATGGTGATGGTTTTGCCCGCATAAAAATCAGCGGCTGATTGGGCCAAAGCACCACGCACGCCAAACACTAAAGCAAACAAGCATAGGCCAACGCGAAAACCAAAGCGCAATTGCTTCATGATGGCGTCCTCCCAGACGTCGGGTTTTATTTATACCCCTAAGTAAGAGACTAAACACACAATTCCAGCATTGCAACCATGCAAAACATGCGCGCACAGGCGTCTAATGTGACTTGCCGCCTTGCCCTTCCGTGTCTCATTGCTGATAATGGCACCAACGCGGTCTGGTCGAACAAACGAACCAATCGCAAAAGAAAAATTGGGAGAGAGAAATGCGCGCGAGCGAGTTTGATTATATTATTGTAGGTGCCGGATCTGCTGGCTGCGTGCTCGCCAATCGTTTGAGCGAAGATCCCAATGTTAAGGTTCTGCTACTAGAAGCTGGCGGACGTGACATCAACCCCCTCATCTCTATTCCGCTCGGCATGGGCAAGATGCACGCCTATCGCATGCATGATTGGGGATATGAAACCGAAGTAGAGCCCAATCTCGACAATCGTCGCCTCGAAGCCATGCGCGGCAAAGTGCTCGGCGGCTCCTCCTCCATCAATGTGATGGCCTACACGCGCGGCAATGCTGGCGACTACGACCGCTGGTCCCGCGAGGGCGCAACCGGCTGGGGCTATCAAGATGTGCTGCCCTATTTCCGCCGCGCAGAAACATGGGAAGGTGGCGAGAACCAATGGCGCGGCGCGCACGGACCACTGGGCACGCAAACCGCCAAGACACCAGACTCACTCTTCACGTCATGGATCAAAGCTGGCCAGCAAGCGGGCTATCCCGCAACGCCAGACTATAACGCAGAACAACAAGAGGGCTTTGGCCGCAGCCAATACACCATTCGCAATGGCCGCCGCTCTTCATCCTCACGCGCTTATTTGCATCCCGCTATGCACCGTCCCAATTTGACGGTCGCGACCAAAGCACATGCACTCAAAGTCAACATTGAAGGCAAGCGCGCAACGAGCGTTGATTACGACCAGAGCGGCACTGTTAAAAGCGCACGCGCAACACGCGAAGTCATCGTATCAAGCGGCACATTTAATTCCCCGCAATTGTTGATGCTGTCAGGCATCGGACCTGCCGATCACCTCAAAGAAGTCGGCATTAAGCCAATCATTGATGCGCCCGACGTTGGTGGCAATCTGCAAGATCATCTGGGTGTTCGTCTGCGTTGGAACCGTAAAACACCGGGCCGTTTCCATGCAGAAATGCGCATTGACCGCATGACGATCAGCATGCTGCAGGCGTATTTTCTAGGCACTGGCCCCGGCACCGTTGTGCCTGGCGGTCTGCACGCCTTCATCAAAACGCAGGCTGATTTGGACGTGCCAGACATTGAATTCATGTTTGAAACTGTGCCGCCGCAAACGCGTCTTTGGTTCCCGCTGTTGCGCCCAGCCTATCAAGATGCTTACGGCATTCGCCCCACATTGCTGCACCCCGTCAGCCGCGGCAAAATCCGTTTGCACTCCGCTGATCCGCGCGAACATATGCGCATTATGTTCAACTTCTTCAGCGCGCCTGAAGATTTGCCGCGGCTACGTGAAGGCTTCAAACGCGCCCGCGATGTTGGCGAACAAGCAGCGCTCGATGATTATCGCGCAGAGGAAATTGCACCCGGACCAAAGGTGCAAACCGATGCAGAAATCGATGCTTTCATTCGTCGCACCTGCATGACGGCCCATCACCCTGCTGGCACATGTCGCATGGGTACAGATAGCCAAGCAGTGTTGGATACGCATATGCGCGTTAATGGAATCGATGGCCTGCGCGTGGTCGATGCCTCCGCGATGCCAGACCTTGTGTCAGCCCACATCAATGCCTGCGTTTTGATGATGGCCGAAAAAGCGTCAGATATTATTCGCGGCGACGCCTAATCAGCAAAACATCAGTCTCGCGCTTAATGCGCGAGACTGAGCAAGCCAGCCGGATTGTCATGCATCATCGTGTGAATGTCTTGCTCAGACACGCCACGCGCGCGCAGCAAGGGCAGAAGCTCCGTGAACACTGTGCCATAACTCGTGCCATCATATTTCATCAGCCGCACGCGACGCGCCACATCTGATGCAATGAGAACGCGAGACACCAAACCCGCAGCAACAGTCTTTGCAATCAGATCAGCATAATCCTCATAAGTCGGGCCCTTGGCAAAACCAACTTGATCAAAGCCCACTTTCACGCCGCGCTTTGCATAGCCCAACAGATCAATAAACTCTTTCAGCCCATGCAAATGGCTAATCAGAACGCGCGACAAAACTGCACCGGCATCTTCCAAAACATCAATCTGCCATTGCGCCTGATCTGGCGTTGACGTGTGCGTGATGATTGCTGCACCCGTCTCTAAAGACGCCTGTGCTGCAGCGATAAACAGCCGCTTTGACGCTTCAGGCGGCTCACCCTTATCGGTGCCCACTTTGATCACACCACATTTAATGCCCGTGTTATCGACACCCACTTGGATCTCACGCACCAGAGCGCGACGCAGATCCTCAACACTGCCATTCAACACATCAGGATGAATAGGATCCCAATAAAAACCAGTTGCTGCAACCACAGCCACACCAGACGCCTCAGACATTGCTTTGAGAGAAACAACATCGCGCCCCGAGCCGGGCACACTCATCTCAGCAACCACATTCAGCGCATGCGTTGCACGGCAATGAAACAGATCGCTAATAATATCGTCGCGATCTTGCGGCCCCAGAACCGTCTCAGGTCCTTTGTTGTGCGACAAATCAATCTGCAAATGTTCATGGATAAGAAACATGCCGTCAGGACAGGGCTGATCGCCCGTCACAGTTCGAATAACACCCGCCATCATTGCTCTCCCAAATCTTCTTTTCGTTGCAGACGGGCTGAACCCATCCCAATATTTCGTTTGTCCGAAATTGACCCTGAACTTAGGCTGCCCTAGAGTACCAAGCAACATGTCACTGGGAGGTACATAATGATTTTTCGTCGTAAAAGCGCGGCAGCGTGGCTATTAACCGCCCTCTGTCTAACAACATCATCACACGCCGCTGAAATCAAAGTGGGCTTCGCCACCGGCGATAGCGTCGATTACGCACCGGCCTTCGCAGCCGAGCGTCTCGACCTCTATAAAAAAGCTGGGCTCGACGTAAAACTCATCGCCTTCCGTGGTGGTGCTGCTGCACAAGAAGCCCTCACCGCAGGCTCCGTCGACATCATCACCTATTTTGGCCCCGCCGTTGGTCTTGCTGTCAGCAAGGGCACCAAAGAAAAAATGGTCGGCACAATCGCAGCTGGTAGCTATGGCTGGAACATGATCGTGGCCACTAACTCGCCCATCATGACAACCAAAGATCTTGCAGAAAAAACAATCGGCATCAGCAGCAAAGCGTCCACATCAGACATGGCCGCACTTTGGGTTGCCGACAACGCAGGTGTCAGCATCAAGCAAGTGCCGTTGGGCGCAGGCGCACTCATTCCATCTTTGCGCGCCAAACAGGTTGACGCCATCATCTTCTCAGCTCTGCTCACCATGCGTGAAGTGATCAACGGCCGCGCCCGTTCGCTCATCGAAGTTGGCTCAGTAATGCCAGCCACAATGGCTGATGTGTTTGTCGCCTCGCAAGACATGATGGACAAGCGTCCTGACGATCTGCGCGCATTCTTGAAAGTGAATTACGATTCACTTGCCTATATGAAAGCCAACCGCGCATGGTCGCTTGAGTTCCTCAGGGACTTCGCAAAGTCCGACAACGATCAAGTCACGTCCGCTCTCTTCGATCAGATCGTCCCAAAGCTCTCCACCGATGGCCACATCGAATCCAAATGGGTTGATGATGGTTTGAAGTTGGCCGCGCGCGCATGGGAACAGCCAGAGCTTGCCACTATCAATGCTGATACGCTGTTCACGAACGCTTATCTTGGCGCACGCACACAGACGAAATGACCCATCAACTCTCAACTCAAAAAATCTGGCTCGCGCGCCTCTGGCGTGCGGGTTTTGTTTTGGGCCTTGCCCTTGTGTGGGAGACCTCTGGCCGCCTCGCTTGGATCGACCCCGAGCTTTTGCCACCGCTCTCACGCATTTTCAAAATGCTCGGCCGCTTATTGTCCGATCATCGCTTTCGCGGTGACATCGTCATTACTGTTTTAGAATGCCTCACTGCATTTTTAATTGTTGTGCCGTTAGGCCTGTTCAGCGGCTTTTCGCTGGCTGAAAGCCCAAAGCTCTACAAGCTCTTTTCGCCCGTGTTGCAGCTGTTGATGACAGTGCCAAAATCCATTTTTCTGCCAGTGTTCATTCTGCTATTCGGGATCGACTTCTCCGAAAAAGTTATCTTCGCAATTGTGCTATCCTATTTCATCATCGTGCCCACAGGCATTGCAGCCGTGCAATCCATTCCCTCTGGCCTTGTGGCCATGGCGCGCAGCTTTGGTGCCACACAGTCACAAATTTATCTGCGCATCTATCTGCCATGCGCCATGCCTTTGATCTTGAGCGGTGTGCGGCTCGGATTGATTTTCAGCATGCATGGAATCATCTTTGCCGAAATGTATGCCTCCTCTGAAGGCATCGGCCGCAACATTCTCAACTGGGGCGAATCCTTCGATATGGAGCGCCTTTTTGCAGCCGTCATGTTGGTTCTCATCGTCACCGTCCTCATCAATGAGACGTTGCAAGCGATTGAGACCTATGCGCGCCGCCGCACCCTTTCAGGAGCGATGCATTGAATACCACCCCACATCATGTCGTAGATGTTTCTCATTTGAGCAAAACATTCGGCGATGGAAAAACGGCCTTTCGCGCACTCAATGATGTGTCATTGCAAATCAAGCAAGGGCGTTTTGTGTCTGTCGTAGGCCCAAGCGGTTGTGGCAAATCCACGCTAATGCAAATGATCTCCGGCCTTGTGCCCACCACACAGGGCAACATTCAGATTGATGGCAAAACCATCACGGGTCCGCAGCCAGAAAAAATTGGCGTTGTGTTTCAAGACGCACTGTTGCTGCCATGGAAGACGGCGTTAGAAAATATTGAGTTTCCGCTGTCACTGGGCGACACGCCTGTAGCTGAGCGCCAAGAGCGCGCGCGCAACATGCTTAAACTTGTCGGGCTCAAAGACGTCGGCCATCGCTATCCGCACGAATTATCGGGCGGCATGCGCCAACGCGTCGCCATTGCGCGCGGGCTTGTGCGCAATCCAAGCCTGCTACTCATGGACGAACCCTTCGGCGCACTTGATGAGCAAACACGCACACGCATGTGGGGCGAACTGCTGCGCATTCACGAACAAAGCGGCACAACTATTTTGTTCATCACGCATAGTCTTGTGGAATCCGTTTTTCTGGCTGATGAAGTTTTGGTCATGGCGTCAAATCCGGGCCGTATCATTGAGCGGATCGAAGTTGACCTGCCACGCCCGCGTGATCTGAAACTACTTGGCTCGGAACGCCTCGGAAATCTGCGCAATCACATCTGGGATCTCATCGCCAAGCCAGACGACGAGATTGACGCATGAGCATCTTGCGCAAACTTCTCATCACCATCCTTGTGCTCGCGCTCTGGGAAGCACTCGGCGCAGCGGGTATTCTCAACCCGATGTTGGTTGGCACGCCCAGCATGATTGCACGCGCGGCGATGAAAGACGGCACAACATTTCTCATCGCCTCGCGCTTCACACTTGTTGAAATCTTAAGTGCTGGCGCAATCGCTTGGACATTGGGCATCAGCGCTGGCGTCATCATTGGTGCGCGCGCCACAAGTGCCCTCATCATCTCGCCGCTCTTGTCCGCCATGATCGCAGTGCCGCTCGTCGTGCTCTATCCCGTCATCGTTGCATGGACGGGCATTGGCCCCACATCCAAAATTATCTATGGCGCAGCCACAGGCTTCTTTCCCATTGCACTCACGACAATCTCCGGCGTCAGCGCGATTGATCGACGCTTCGTCGACATGGCACGCGCCATGGGTGCCAACACGGCACAGGTCATTTTTCAAGTGATGGCGCGCCTCGCACTTCCCGCCATTATGTCAGGACTGCGCATCGGCTCGTCCTTGCTCATCATCGCCGTCGTGCAAAGCGAAATGCTCTCGGCCACAGACGGCTTAGGTTTCTGGATCTCCTATCACCGCTCATTGTTCAATGTGGGGCAAGTGTATTTTGGAATCTGCCTCGTGCTCGTTCTGGCGGCGGGTCTCAATGGTTTGTTAAATTACTGCGAGCGACGCCTCAGGCTGCAAACAGCCTAAGACAATGTTGGCAGCGAAAAATACAGACGCAATAACGATGCATACAATCAATCCTGCATCTTACGCATAACGACCTTGGCAAATATATTGGACATGGAATGTCAGACAAAATAATGGGCACCGGCACTGCGGTGTTTGGCATTAGAGATTTCAGCCTCTATCTCGCATCGCGATTTCTCTGGGGCATGGGCCAACATGTTCAAACAATCGCGATTGCGTGGACCATCTATGAAATCACACGCGATCCATTGACACTCGGCCTGATCGGTCTTGCCACCTTCATTCCAGCTGTCCCGTTGTCACTCATCGCCGGCCCTGTCGCAGACCGTTATGATCGGCGCAGCATCATCATTGCGTGTAGCATTATCATGGCGCTGTCTTCCCTTTGCGCCATTGCCATGATGTCGTTTGGCATCATCCATCAAGCGCGCATTTGGCCCCTCTATGTTGTCGTTTTTATATTCGGCGCATGTCGCTCATTCTCTGGTCCCGCTGGCCAAGCCTTCGTGATGTCGCTCATCCCCAGCGAACAATTCACAACCGCTGCCTCGTGGAACAACACAATCAACCAGTCAGCCACAATCATCGGTCCATCCTTGGGCGGACTCCTCTTTCCCTTGGGCTCGATCGTTCCGTTCACAGTCGCGTTCCTCATGCTTTCGGCGTCAGCACTATTTGCCACGCTCATCACCGCACGCATGGCGAAAAGCAATAAGCCGAGCATCAATTTGAAAATGCTATTGGCAGGTTATGCCTTCATCGGGCGCGCGCCTGTCATTCTCGGTGCCATCACACTTGATCTTGCTGCCGTGCTTTTTGCTGGAGCCACAGCCTTATTGCCCATCTTCGCGCGCGATATTTTTGAGAGCGGACCATGGGGGCTCGGTCTCTTGCGCTCCATGCCCTCTGTCGGATCGCTCTGTGCCGCAGTTCTGTTGGCCTATCTGCCGCTGCGCTGGCACATCGGCCGCACAATGTTCCTCTCGGTCGCAGCCTACGGTCTCGCAACGATTTGCTTTGGTCTGTCCAACAATATTTTTATCGGCATGGTCTGCCTCGCCATATTGGGTGCAGCCGATATGATCAGCCTCACCATTCGCCAAACACTCATTCAAGTTGAAACGCCCGACGATATGCGCGGGCGCGTTTCAGCCGTGCACAGCATTCTCACAGGCACATCCAACCACCTTGGTGATTTTGAATCTGGCATGCTGGCACACTTCATTGGTGCAGTGCCCACTGTTATCTTAGGCGGCAGCATCGCAGTTGCAGCATCTATTGTTTGGTCGCGGCTTTTTCCGCCGCTTGCACAAAGACAAAAATTCTAGCCGGAAATCAAGCGCTCTAAATGCGTTGACCCCATCGGCATATCAACACTTGCAAACCTCCCCAACTATTGTAGCTTTCTAAGATAAACTTAAAAAAGCTAGCGGAGGAAGTTATGGTTATGTTTGAAAAGTCGCGCATGTATGGACATCGCGCGCGCATCGGGTACACATCCCCGCCGCTCACCACTGAAGTTTTTCCCTACGAATTTTATAAACTGGTTCCCGAAGGCGTCAGCCTCGTTGTCACCTCGCTTGCGATCGTTGTGCGCAGCAAGGATGAGATCGACAATTCCTATGACATCAGCATGCGCGCAGCGCGTGAAATGGCCGCTGCAGGTTGCGATCTCATCATGCTGGGCGGTGTGCCCATCAATCTCTCCAAGGGATATGAGAATTCACAAACGATGATCGCAGATCTTGAACGCGAATTGGGCGTCATGGTCTCCACCAGCGCATCCGCTCAAGAAAAAGCCGCCGCCAAACTTGGCGCAAAAAAGATGGTCATGTGCCATCCCTATGAGCAAAAAGATACTGACCGCATTGCAAGCTACGCAAAGCATTTCGATTGCGAAGTGCTTGGCATGAAAGCTTGGGGCAGCCCCTTCAATCAGATCGGACGTATTCCGCGCGATGCTGCACTCATCATGGGCCGCGAGCTTATGCGCGCACATCCAGATGCAGACACAATTTTGATGCCATCCCCACATTGGCCCACGATGGAATCCATCGACATTCTCGAAAAAGAATTCGGCGTCAACGTCATGACGGCACATCAAGTGATCGTGTGGGACGCACTGCGCCGCTGCGGAATCACAGATTCCATCAAAGGATATGGACGTCTCTTGCGCGATTTTTAAGATGAGGACTCTGCTATGGCAAAAAAAACCTCGCTGTTCTTTTCAATCTTAGGCATCGCAGCCGCGTCCCTTTCCTCCGCAACCGCTGACGACTTCTATCGTGGTAAAACCATCACAATGCTGGTCGGCAGCGGTGTCGGCGGCGGCTATGACGTCTATGCGAGAACCTTCGCTCCGCATTTTTCCAGACACATCCCCGGCAATCCAAACATCATCCCCAAAAACATGCCTGCTGCAGCAGGATTGGCTGCGGCAAATGCGCTTTATACCGTGCCAGAAAAAGACGGGCTCACCATTGCGGCCTTCACGAATGGCGCATCAATGGCGCCACTTTTTGGAAGCCCCGGCGCGCGTTACGATTCGCAATTGTTCAATTGGATTGGCAGCATCGGGAAGTTGCAAAACGTTTGCGCCACTTGGCATACAAGTCCTGTCAAAACGCTCAAACAAGCCCAGACACAAGAGATTATTGTGGCCGGTGCTGGCGCGTCTTCCAACACGGCCATCGTCCCCAAAATCATGAATGAGTTGATTGGTACAAAGTTCAAAATCATTGTCGGTTACGATCCAACTGGCGGCTTGAACCAAGCGATTGAATCAGGCGAGGCAGAAGGATTGTGTGGTCTGTCATGGTCAACCATGAAGGCTTCGCGTCCCGATTGGATACGCGACAAGAAACTCAATGTCATTGTGCAGATGGGGCTGAAGAAATTGCCCGATCTTCCAGACGTGCCAGCCATGCTCGACTATGTCACCGATGCAGATGCACGACAGGTGTTGGAGCTGATCCTCATTCGTCAAGAACTCGGACGCCCAATTGTTACCAATCCCGGCGTGCCAAAAGATCGGCTCGACATTTTAGTGAAAGCGTTTGATCTGACGATGAAGGATCCAGCCTTCTTGGCAGATGCAGAGCGGATGGGGCTAGACATCGATCCACTCAGTTCTGGTGAAATGACAACACTGATTGCAAAAGCCTATGGTGCCCCAAAAGCAATCATCAAACGCGCTGGTGATTTGGTTGAACCAGCTGGTAATCAATAAGGACAAATGCTGGAACGGATGACACACCCGTTCCAGCCCGTTTTAAGACGCGCGATAAAACGCTTTTTGACCAGCGATTGTCGTGCGGTGCATGCGGCGCGTATCGGGATATTCGTAGCCGCCTCCCGCCATATGGTTCAAACAAGCATTGTCCCAGAAAACCAGATCGCCATCTTTCCACTTATGCGTATATTGCCACGCGGTGTTGGAGAACATGTGGCGGAATAGATCATCCAACAATGGCTGCGCCTCAGCATCATCCATACCCTCAATGCCAATCGTAAATCGTGGTGAGATGTAGAGCGCTTGACGACCCGTGACAGGATGCGTGCGCACCATAGGCTGCGAGATCGGCTTCTTGGCTTTTTCCTGCGACTTGTAATATTCAGCAGCACCAAGGCGCTCGCTTGAAACAGTCACACGCGGGTTCAAAGTTTTAGAAATATGATGGACGGCGTTGCGTCCAACAATGCGCGCTTTCAAAGATTCAGGCAACGCGTCATAGGCCTGATAGAGGTTGATGAAATGCGTATCACCACCCTTGTCAGGATTTTTCACAGCGAACAACATTGTGATGCCGCAAGGTTCTTCCAAATGGGATGAATCCGAATGCCAAAAATCGCCAGCATCAACGATCCCAACCTGCGATCCATCAGCGCGACGCTCATTGGATAGAATGAGAATGTCCGCATCATCGGGATGACAAAAGGTTGAGCGATCCTGCTTTTCCAACGGCCCCCATTGGCGTGAAAAATTAGCCTGCTCGGTTGGCGTTAGAGTTTGGTCACGAATACACAAAATGGGGGAAGCTTGAAAAACATCACGCAGGCGCGCCATATCTTCATCATTGATACGCACACGCCCATCAAAGTTGGTGATTTCAGCTGCGCCCGCGGGGGAGATTTCTTTGACTGTGAAACTCAACTTCGTCTCCTTAGTTTTGCAGCAGAGATTGCATGCGGGCAACGACAGCAGGTTGGACATTTGCGGTGTCTGCAATAATCTTCTGCAACACCTCGCCTGAGGCTGGATGGAAATCCAAATTGGCGCGTTTCACTTCATCCAACAATTCGGGATCTTTCATCGTATCGCTAAAAGCTTTGCGCAAAACGGCCACGCGGTCTGCTGCCATGCCCGGTGGCGCAATGAACGCACGCCCCACTTCGCCGCCACTCACATAAAAGCGAAACATCGCTTTGTCTTCATCGGTCTTACCAAGCTCAACCATGGTTGGAACGTCTGGCATGTCGGCCGTGCGCTCAAGCGCATATTGCACAAGCACGTTTACTTTTTTATCGCGCAGCCAATCATTGCGCGACACATTCAACGTGTTCCATGATGTCAGCGCGCCATCCACTTCGCCACGCTCCATAGCAAGCAAGCCGTCAGTGGAACCTGGATACGGCCCAACCAATTTGAACCTTGTGCCCAGCACACCATTCATCAATTTCGGATAGCCTTCTGATGGCGAGCCGGCACCAGTCGAAGCCATTGGGATATCATGATTCAAAGCATCCAAAACCTTCTTGGCTTTGGATGTATGCCAAACAAGACTGATTTCCACATTGGACGTCGCGCGTCCAATCCAATTAAATTCGGCCGATTTGAAAGCCACGCCGGGAGATTTAAGCACTTCCTCAATCGCCACGGTTTGCGACACGATGCCAATCGCTGTGCCGTCTTTTGGCGCAATACGATACATCCAATTGGCGAGCGTAAAGCTACCAGCGCCCGGCATGTCGTGCGCAACCACATTTGGATTGCCCGGAATATGTTTGCCCATATGGCGTGCCACCAAACGGCCAAAATAATCATACGTCCCGCCCGGCGAAAAACCGATATAAACGCTAACGGTCTTCCCTTTGTAAAAATCCGCAGCAGATTGCGCCATTGCAGAACTTGCGCAGATGAGCGAGCTGACAAAAGTCATTCCCAACATAAAATTTCGACGGATGATCATTATCTTCTCCTGAACACAAGCTGCGCAAACGCAGACTGAGAGAAAGGGTGCTGCATCCAAGATCACTCTCAAATACAACACCCGTTCAGTGGTGAGCGAACGAGTCGCGACTTGTTATTTCGCTTTATATGTCACGCGATAGACAACACCGTTGCCATCATCGCTGAACAGCATAGCGCCATCACGCGCAAAGGTGACATCAACCGGACGGCCCCAAACATTTTCATCGCCCGCTGTAAAGCCAACAACAAAATCTTGGTACTCACCGGTCAACTTATTGCCCTTGGTTGGCAGGCGCACAATTTTATAGCCAGTGTGCAATGAGCGGTTCCACGAACCATGCAGTGCGGCAAAGGCATTGCCCTTCCAGCTTTTTGGGAACATGCCACCGGGATTAAACGCTATGCCCAACGGCGCAGAATGCGGCTGCACCAAAACATCTGGCATCGTCACCTTGCCCTTAAGATCAGGGCGCGGTCCACCCTCGGGACGGTCGTCTTCATGATCGCCAAGATAGAACCAAGGCCAGCCGTAGAAGCCGCCCTTCTTCACGCTAGTGACGTAATCAGGCGGCGTATTATCGCCCAACAAATCGCGCTCATTCGTGGCGCAAAAAACTGTGCCCGTCTCTTGTTGAACGGCGAGGCCAGAACAATTGCGAATGCCTGCTGCATAAACTTTTTTGTCTTTACCCTCTGGCGTGTAGGTCAGCACATTGGAGCGCCATTCCTCTTTGCCCCAAGCTGATCCAAGCGAATGGCTCTTTTCAAATTTCGCCATATCCTCAGGCTTTGGGCCGAGCGTTTCAGTGGCGACATTACTACCCGACCCAACCGCAACATACATCACCTTGCCATCTGGCGAGAAGGCAACATCGCGTGTCCAATGCGATGGACCAACAATAATATCAGACACAATTGTTTCAGCAGCGCCTGACGCCTTCATGTCACCCTTCTTGTAAGGATAACGCACAATTTTGCCTTCCATGCCGATGTAAACCCATTTTGGATTTGCGCCGGGTGGATAAAATGCAATGCCATAGGGATCTTTGAGACCGCTGGCGAATGTTTCGATAGTCTCGGCCTTGTCTCCCGCTTTGTTAGCGCGGATGACGCTAACCTTACCGTCGGGACGGCTCTGCGATACAAAGATGTCACCGTTGGGCGCAACACGCAAAACACGCGCACCTGTCAAACCTGTTGCCAGCGGCTCAACTTTGAAGCCGGGCATTGTTTTCAATTCCGCATCAGCTGGCTTGGGAACAACTTTTGAGCGGTTGGCTGTGTTGGGAGTCTCAAGCGGGGCGGCAATATCTTTGCCGGTAATTTTGCGCATGACGCCGGGCGCGTCAGTATGCCAATCGCCATAGGCCGCACGGCCTTCGCGCACATCGTCAGCAAACGCCAAACCCATGCCAGCAATCAATGCCAATGCGGAACTTGCACCAAGACATAAACGAGCCATTGGCCCCTCCCTCTGTTGTAGCCTCTAACGGGCCATCATAATGGTCAGATCATCACCCTGCGCACGGCGCGCGTCAACCCAATTCTTAAGGCTCAAAGAGACGCTAAATACTTGGCTATTTCGGCGCGCTCAGCCTCACTCAAAGACTGCATGAGTGACGTCATGGCTTTGGAATTGGAGCGCTCATTGCGCGCAAACGCACTCATCTGATCGCTCAGGTAATTTGCAAATTGTCCAGCCAAACGTGGCGCAACGCCTTCAACACTCACCGCACCCATCAAGTCGGCGCCATGGCAGGCTTGGCACGATGCAATCAAATCAGGTGCCGCTTCGCGCATTGTCGATGACGACTGCGGCCAAGGCATTTTGGCAATCATGTCTGCGGCACGCGCAAGATCATCACGCCGCACACTCTCAGACATGCTCGACATAATCTGGCTACTGCGTTCGCCGCTGCGATAATCGCGCAATTGCTTTTCTATATAGGCAGCACTTTGGCCCCAGATAATAGGAATTGTTGAATCACTGGGCAAACCTGCGGCACCATGGCAAGACCAACAGGTCGCAACCGTGCTCTCCAAAGTCTCGGCGGCGCGCGCAAAGATTGGCAGGGCCACACCTGTCACAAAAGCCAATGCGCAAAGCCATTTTTTCATCTGCACACCGAAATTTAAAATAGCATCAAAAAATTGGCGGTGAAGACATCACATCCCCACCGCCCATAAAATCAAGAACCGCCTGGCATCATGGTTGAGCAGCCACCATCCACGAACAGATCAGCGCCGACAATAAAGTCAGCATCATCTGACACGAGGAACAGCACGGCCTTGGCCAAATCAATCGGCACGCCTGAACGATTGCGCAAATTGACGACTGGACGCGTTGGATCAAAATCATCCTTACCAACAGGCGAGCCAATCTTGTTTGGCACAACCGAATTGACGCGAATGTTGTAGTCAGCCAACTGAATAGCAATCGAACGCGTCATGTTCACAACGCCACCCTTGGCAGCTGTGTAGGCAATTGCGCGATTGCGGCCATAATAGCCAGACGTTGAACTCACATTCACAATGGCGCCGCCGTGGCCCTGATCGGCCATCTGCTTACCAATATGTTTGCACATCAAGAATGGCGCGGTCAGCGTGATCGCGATCACTTTGTCCCAGTCGGCCTTTTCAATCTCAAACATATGCTTGTTGTCGGAGATGGCAGCATTGTTGACAAGAATATCAATCTTGCCAAACGCAGCAGTGACGTTCTTCACAAGCGCCTTAATATCGGCCTCGCTCGACACGTCGCACACAAAGGCTTTCGCCTTGCCACCTGATTTGACAATATCGCTGGCTACTTTTTCACCGCGTGCCTGATCAATATCAACCACGGCAATGACGGCGCCTTCTGATGACAAAAGCTTTGAAACTTCTTCACCAATATTGCGACCAGCACCGGTCACAATCGCCACTCGATTATCTAACTTCATATGACTTCCTCCACTGATTCTATTGACGCCAAACTTAGTTGTTTGGCTTGTAAGGACCTAATTCTTTCAAAGCGGCATCGATGAAGCGCGTATCGACTGCTTGTTCAACAGTGATATTGCCCTCGATCCAACCTTGCGTTTTGTAGAATTCAAAATCCTTGCGCAGGCTGTCCATATTCAACCGACCATCTGGCTGGCTGCCTTGCGGCGCAATGGCGCGATAGACTGCAGGATCTTTCAACTCTGTATATTCGGTCAGAATGGAAACCACCTGATCTGCGGTGCGTCCCTTAATCATGCCGTCTTTGAGCGAGTCATTGTAGAAACGCACTGCGCGCAAAAACGCTTTCATAAAGCGACGTGCGGCGTCAGGCTGCTTCTCAATAAAATTGCTTGAGAACAAAGTGATTGAGGCTTCGTGATAAGGATCGATCACATCGTCTGTGGTAATGCGCACTGCATTGCCAGCGTTCACAGCCTGTGTGGCGGCAGGTTCCGCCGTGAGACCCGCATCAATCTTGCCATTGGTGATCGCAACAACATGGTTGGGATAGCCAAGATAGACAGGCTCAATATCAGCAAACTTCAAACCAACTTTTTTCAGCTGCTCATTCAACGTAGACGTTGAGCTTGCACCCGGCGATGTGACGGCAATCTTCATGCCCTTCAAATCTGCCAAAGTCTTGAAGCGACCACTATCGACATGATCCTTGCGCACCAAAAGAATGTTGTGTCCGTAGCCCGGAGGTGCGTTGCCGTTGGGCGATACAATTTTGATTTTAATGCCACGTGCCACGGCATTATAGAGTCCAGCCGTGGCCGAGCCCGAGCCCACATCCAGATCACCCGAACCCAAGGGCGCAATCATCTTTGTCGCGCTATCAAATGACGACAAAGTCACTTGGATGTTTTCATCCTTAAAATACCCAAGCTTGTCGGCGATAAATATATTGACGTCGCTGCTCGAATTGGATGTGCCAACTTTCACAGTCACCATGTCTGCTGCAACAGACGCATTTGTCTGCAAAAGACCACACCCCATAAGGAGTGCGCTAACGATCGGAAAAACTCTGAATTTCAACATGCTTTCCTCCCCCGGTGCCTATTGTTTTACGTGCGTGTCCACTTTGGTGGATTCGAGGCCTTCGTTCGGCGTGCCTCTTTCACAAGTTCTTTCACAGCGCCCGTGATGGGCAGTGACAATCCAGCCTGATCTGTCATTTGACTGACGATCTGCATATCTTTAAGCGCCCACGTAAAGCTGGTCTGATCCCAATCTTCGAGCGCCTGACTCTTGCCCGAGCTGAGCATCAACGCATCGCGCAAATTGGGAAGATCAATGCCTGTCGATTCTGCAATGCGACCTGCTTCGATCAAACCAATCGATGTCACCCACAACATCAAATTGTTCATCGCCTTTGCCACTTGTCCGTGACCGACATCGCCCAGATGCGCAATGTCAGAACAGAATGTGCCATAGACTGCGCGACCACGCGCAACCACATCATCCTTGCCGCCAAAGAGAGCCAGCAATTTGCCCTCATCAGCAAACCAACGTCCGCGACAAATCGGCGCATCTAAAATATCGCAGCCCAATTCACGCGCGCGTTTATCAAGCGCCTTCACGGTATCGGGCGAGACAGTTGATGAGACAGCAATGATGGAACCCGCTTTAAGCTTTTCCAAAATACCATTGGGGCCCAACACAACCGCGTTCACTTCATCGTCATAACCAACGCCTAACGAAATGAATGTGCAGTCAGCCAAATCAGCAGGTGACTTGGCTGTCTTTGCGCCCATCGCGCGCACCTTCGCCAAATTTTCTTCGCTGATATCCACGCAGGTAACGTCATACCCATGGTTGACCATGTGCTTGACCATAGGCTGGCCCATACGACCAACACCAATCATCCCAACTTTTTCTTTGGCATTCGCCATGATGTTTCTCCCTATGATTTTTGATAATGGGCCGCGCCAGCAGCTGTGACATAGCCTTCAGCCACATCACGCGCGAGCGCTGCAGGATCGCGTTTGTCTGGCGCGCCATAGCCGCCGCCAGCCGCACTTTGCAACACAAAGCGAGCACCCGCCTTCATCTCAAAACGCGCAGAGCCCTTAGTCTCCATCTCGTCCTTGGTGCCAACATGCACGAGCCAACGCGCACGCGCGCCGTCCTTGCCCTCTTCAAGGCCCGAGGGCGGAAAGCGTGTCTTGTCGAAGCGACGAATAACAGTGGCGTCTTCCAGCAATTCATATTCCCGTTGAAAGCTCAGACCACCGCGCCATTTGCCTGCACCTCCCGTGTCAGGCACCATTTCAAAACGATTGATGCGCACTGGATATTCAGATTCCAAAATCTCAATCGGCGTGATGTGCAAATTGCTCAAATGCGCAGCCGTCGCCGAACATCCATCATGCCCCATGCCACCACCATAAGCGGAGCCAAGGATTTCATATTGCATGTTGGATTGGCCGGGCCGTGGACGCAGCCACGAAATCGACAATGCGCTTGATGCACCAGAGCCCGCAATCGCACGCTCTGGATGGAAGCGCGCCAAAGCTTCCAAAATCACATCAACCAATTTTAGATTGACCATTTGATAGTTGGAGACGGGAGCCGGCGCTTCGGCATTCACAATCGTTCGTGGCGCCACAACAATGCGCACAGCATCGCGCATACCATCATTGAAATGGAAGCGCGGACCCAAACAGCCAATCAGCGAATAAAAGACGCAAGCCTCAACCATGGATGGACGCAAATTAACTGGTCCACGCGCTTGCGGATCGCTCTTGGAAAAGTCGAATGTTGCAAGACCATTCTTGACTGTGATCGTCACAGCCAACCGAATGGAGCGTTCAACATCAACGCCATCATTATCGAGCAGACCCTCAGCCGAATATTCACCCTCTGGCAAAGCCGCAATTGCTGATTTGAGCTCGTCAGCCGCACCCTTCAAGATCGCAGCAAAAGCCTCGGTGACAACATTCGAGCCAAAACGCTCGCAAAGTTCAGTGACGCGTTTGGCACCTGTTTGCGTCACCGCAATTTGCGCACCCATGTCACCACGCACCAAAACAGGCTGGCGACTGTTGGCAACAATCAAGCGCTCAACATCGGGGAGAAAACGTCCCTCATCCCAAATCTTAATCGGCGGGATAAGAACGCCCTCGTGGAACATTTCTGTCGCGTTGGCAGACGTGGAACCGGGCACAGTGCCGCCCACATCGGCCTTATGCGCAATCGTGCCAGAGAAGGCGACGATTTTTCCATCGGCAAAAATCGGCGCAACAAACGCCATATCAGAGACGTGCGGCAGACCACCTTCATAGGGATGGTTGGAGACGAACACATCGCCGGGCTTAATGCCGTCCTTGCCATAGAGTTCTAGAATGCGCCCCACTAAATGGCGATACACTGGCGCATGAAAGAACATTGGCGGCGAGACAATCAGCCGTCCGTCCTTGTCAAGAATCACGCAGCTAAAGTCGCGAGATTCACGAATGATAGTCGAATAGCCAGAGCGATAGAAATGATAGTGCATTTCATCGACAAGGCTGGCAATTTTATTGCGCAGAATCTGGATCGTGATGGCGTCCATGTTAGGCGTTCCCCCGTTCCAGAATCAGATTGTGGTAATGATCGACACGCGCGCTCCAAGTGGGCGGCACAATTGTTGTCGCATCAAATTGTTCAATAACGGCGGGGCCATTGAGTACAATGCCAATGTCGAGCCCATCGCGTTCATAGACGTTGGACTCCACCGGCGTGCGCCCATCAAAGTAGATGGTGCGCGTGCCCTTGATGGCTTCAGCAACTGCACGCGGCTTGGCTGGTGCAACTCCAAGTGTTGGCACGTATTTTGGCACCGCTACGCGCAATCGCAGACGATAGCTGACCACTTCCACCGAACGCTCTTTGGCAGCATGGCCATGAATTTGCGCATGGCGCTCATCAAAGCGATCACGCGCTGCCACCATGGCCTTGGCATCGAGCCGCCCATTGAACAAACCATCCAATGGCGTGCGCAATTCATAGCCTTGGCCCGTGTAGCGCAAATCAAGCTCGCGACTGAACATCGCATCCTCAACCTTCATGCCCTCAGCGACGAGTTCTTCACTGGCTTTCTTTTCAAGCACACGGAAAATCTCATCAGCATGCTCTGGCGACACATCTGCCAAAGGCCGCAATTCTGAGCGAATGTAATCATGCACGACATCGGTGCACAGCAAACCAAGCGCGGAGAACGCACCGGGACGCGGTGGCACGAGCAGACGCTTCATCCCCAATTCTTCGGCCACGGCGGCTGCATGCACGGCGCCCGCACCACCAAACGGCAGCAGCGTGAATGTCGACAAATCCACACCGCGCTTGGCTGCAAACACACGCACTTCATCTGCCATGCGCATATCAACGATGCGACGCACACCTGCGGCTGCTTCCAAAACACTTATGCCAAGCTTGTCAGCAATCTCTGTCTTGATGGCATTACGCGAGGCTTCGACATCAAGGGTTTGCGAACCGCCCAAGAAATAGTTCGGATTGAGATAGCCGCACACAACGTCGGCATCCGTCACAGCGGGGCGCGTGCCACCGCGTCCATAACAAGCAGGGCCTGGAGCAGCGCCCGCACTTTGTGGACCCACTGTGAGAAAGCCCGCGCCATCAATCCACGCAAGCGAGCCACCGCCCGCCGAAATCGTTGTCATGTCGAGTGCTGGCACATCAATCTGGCGACGCGCAATCACGCCCTCCGTCACTTCCAACGGCATACCGCCTTCAATGAATGCAATGTCAGCGCTCGTGCCACCCATATCGAGTGTGACAAGCCCGCTGGTGGCTTCCTTCTCATTCAAATACGCGCTGGCCTGCGCACCCGCTGCCGGGCCTGACAAGAGCGTGTGCACCGTGCGTCCGCCTGCAATGGCAGCCGAGAATGGCATCACGCCACCATTCGACTGCATCAAAAAGCGTTGCTGAGTGCCCACACCAACTTCATCAAGACCCTTGTTGAGATGGTCGATATAGCGCACCAAAACGGGCTCTAAATAAGCATTGAGAAGCGTTGTCGACAAACGCGCCCATTCGCGAATACGCGGCAGGACTTCGCTCGAGATCGACACTTGCGCGCCGGGAATCTCAGCCTGAATGATGCGGCGCGTTTCTTCCTCATGCTCAGGGTTCATGAACGAGAAAAGATAACACACAGCGATGGATTCAGCGCCCGCCTCATGCAATTGGCGCGCAGCATTGCGCACGGCATCACGATCGAGTGGCAACAACACATTGCCAAGATAATCGGAGCGCTCTGGAATTTCACGCGTTAGGCTTTGGGGCACAATCGGCGTTGGCTTGGAATAGAAATAATCGAACAGATTACCATCACGCGCTTGGGCCTGAATTTCCTGCACAGCACGATAACCCTTGGTGATCAGCACGCCGACTTTCGCGCCGCGCATTTCCAAGAGTGCATTGGTGGTGATTGTCGTGCCATGCGCAAAAAACTCGATGGCGTCAGCAGGAATCCCGCGCGCCACAAATTTCGCCACACCATTCAAAACACCAAGAGCTGGGTTGCTCGGCGTGCTCGACACTTTTTCAACGAGCAACTCACCGCTCATTGTGTCGAGCAGCACGAGATCGGTGTGCGTCCCCCCAACGTCCACACCCAGCCTGTAACGGGACTTTGCGTCCTTCATGTCATCTCCCTAGGAGGCCATTGGCCTCAAGTGCGCATCAGATCTTCGCCTGTATCGCGCGGCATTTTGAGTCTTTGTGACCCCAAGCTAGCCCCAATTTAGATTTGCGTAAATTTAAGACCTTGTGTAGGGGAGGTTAAGATTAATTTTAACTCGCAGAGATGCCCCATGGATCTCGACTCGCTCGATCTCAAGAAATTACGGGCCTTTTACCTTGTCGCACGGCATGGCAATTTGCGCCTTGCCGCCGCACGCCTCAAGCAGACTGTGCCCGCCATTTCGTCCAAGTTGCGGCGGCTGGAAGATGAGCTTGGCGTTGAGCTGTTTGAGCGCATGCCCAATCGTTTGATTTTGACGCCCGCCGGCATCCGCTTCCTTGTCGAAGTCGAAGCCGTGTTTGATCGCGCCGAACAAGCCTTGGCGAGTCTGACATCAAAAGAGACGCCAGCGGGGCGCATCAGCATTTCCATCGGCTCCGATCATTCGTGGTATTTTGCGCCAAAGCTCAGCCAATTTCTCAAGCTCTATCCATCCGTCGAATTGAGCCTGCAAGTCTATCGCGCCTCTGACGCTGTGCAAGCTTTGTTGCGTGGCGAATTGGATATTGCAATTGGTATTTTTCCAAAATTGCCAAAGACATTGGAGCAAGAAACAATTGTGGAATCGAGCCTGTCGCTGGCTTGTGCGCCGGGCCATCCCTTGCTCAAACGCGGCAGCGCTAAATTGGCCGACATAGCACGAGAACGCCTGATTTTACTGCCAAAACACGCTGAAACGCGCAAGCTGGTGGACAAAGCTTTAGACAAAACCGCCGTCAAAGAAGACAGCGTGATTGAAGTTGCCAATTGCCAAACCGCCAGCGTGTTTGTGCAAGAAGGTGTCGGCGTTGCCATCGTCCATTCGCTCTGCATGGCGCACGCCAAAACACCCAATGTAGAATGGGTTGATTTGGGTCAGCACTTTGGCAAGGTGGCGTTCTCAGTTGTCTATCGACGCGGTGCTACACGCTCTGTCATCATCGCCGCACTCATTGAACAATTGTCGAAAGACTAAGCGCCAAGCGCAATCGCCACCATTTTGCTGCCCAGCATATGCTTTGCATCGCCCAAAGCTTCTAGAATGGAGAAGTGATTGTGGCCTTCGGCTTCTGCATAATCGACGGGATAACTTTGGCGCTTTAAGTTTTGCGCAAAATCACGCGATTGACGGCAGAACTCTGCATTATCAATCGAGCCGCACGAGATAAAAGTGGGCACTTTGCGCCTAATTGTGCGCTCCATTGGGCTCTCGCGCACAGCATCGTCAGCACTCATGCGCACGTCTTTGTTTGTGGCTGAGAGACGAATTGGTTCCAAATCATACAGCCCGCTAATCAACACCGCGCCCTTAATCACATCGGCTGGCGTGTCGCCATATTTGGACCAATCGGTCTCCAACATGCGGCTGGCAATTTGCGCACCGGCCGAATGTCCGCACACGCTGATGCGATTTGGATCGCCGCCCATAATGCGCGCATGTTGCCACACCCACGCGACGGACCGACGACATTCCTCGATCAATTCACCAATTGTCACATTGGGGCAGAGATCATAATTCACGATCACCGACAGCACGCCCGCATCATTTAAGGGCGCGGCCAAAAAGCTATAATTGCCTTTGTCCTGCCCCTTCCATGAGCCACCATGAAAGAATATTTGGATTGGCGCATTTCCGCGCGCACCAAAAAAGATGTCGAGCTTTTCAAGCGGTCCAGCGCCATAGGCGACGTCCATGGAGCTTGCGAGTTTTGCTTGCGCTGCAAGCGCTAACTCACGACGACGCGCATGAAGATCGGCGACATTGGGGATATTGGATGAGGGATTATATTCGCGCTCAAGCTGTTCTTGCGTCAAGCTTTGATAGACCAATTCACTCATTCCAATTTTCCTCACATGCACAAATAAAACCCCGGTCATGCATGGCACAACCGGGGCTGCGTTTTCTACTTATTTGTTGCGGCAGCCGTATATAAAATGTCGATCACGTTTTTGGGTGTCGCATATAATTTATCGACCAAAGCTTGCACCTCTGCACCCGAATTGATCTTCACATCCAATTTGCCCTTCTCGGCTTCTGCAAGAAGTTCAGGGTCAGCAAAAGCCTCCGTGAAGGCTTTGCGCAATAGCGCCACTCGATCAGCTGGCACATTGGGTGGCAACATGAAGGGGCGGCTGATGATGCCTTGCGAATACAAAACCTCAAGCGCTGTATGCTGAACTGGGTCTTTCACGAAAGACAAGGCACTTGGCACGCCAAGCTTTTGCAATTCAGGATGAGGCTGTGAATCTTCTTGCACCAAGACTTTTACAAAACCATCGGGCTTGAAAATATCAGGATATTGCTGCTTGGCAGACGACCATGTCAGGCCGCACACGCCCTGCACTTCGCCCTGCTGCACAGCTAGGCTCACTTCGCGCGAACCCTTATAGCCAGAGATCAATTTGATCTTGGCGTTGAGCAGGCTTTTCGTGATCACAGGATAATCGACCAGCGAACTGCCGGGTCCTGTGCCACCCACAACGAGTTCAGTTTTGAACACATCGCCAAAGCTTTGCACGGGCGCATCGCGGCGCGTGATGCACACAATCGTCTCAGCATTGCCATTGCCAAGATAGTTGAATTTTGTGGGATCGAAAGCGGCTAGATCCTGTTTGTTGAACAGAGGATCAAGCAGAGCGCCCGGCAACACAATACCAAATTGCGTGCCGTCTTTGGGCGCAATGGAATAGAGCTGGCGCGCAGCGGTTAGGCTGCCGGCACCCGGCACGTCTTGCACGATGATTTGCGGATTACCCGGAATATGGCGGCTGATGTAGCGGCTCAACAGGCGCGCATAAAGATCAAGCCCACCACCGGCCGAAGAGCCCGCGATGATGGTGATCGTCTTGCCTTTGTAAAATTCATTGGCGTCTTGCGCCAACGCTGGCGCGCTTGCCAATGTTAATGCGAGCAGAGCCGTCAGGCCCTTGTTGGAAATCAACATGTCTCTCTCCCTCGTGGACGGTCATCGCCGCCTCATCGTTTTCAAGCCCAAGGTTTGCAGTGCGCCTCGTGCCAGTTGGCTCATGTTAGAGTGTGAATCGTGCGCGCGCTAGTCCCAGCCTGTTTGCAATGGGACAAGATTTGGCTAGTCTCACTCCATAAAAATAAATTGAGGGAGAGAGACAGAATGAGAGCATCGCTCAAACCATTGATGATGGCCACGCTTGGTCTTGGTGCCACACTGCTATTTTCGGCACCACCGGTATTGGCCCAAACCGCACCTGCAACAGCGAATGCATGGCCAGCTGATATTGATCCCCAATCGGGCTTTCGTCTGCCCTTGCCCAAGCGCGAAGACCTCGATGACGCTGGCAAGAAAGTTTATGATCGCGCCATGACGCCGGGCACCAACATTGCCGGTTTGCAAGGCCCCTCTGGCGTGCGTCTCTACAGCCCGCAATCCACCATCGGCCTCAACATGGCCAGCAATTATCTGCGCCGCGAAGCCAAATATTCAGGACGCGTGCGCGAGACTGCCATTCTCATCACCGCGCGCGAATTGGATAGCCAGTTTGAATGGGTGGCGCATGAGCCCGAAGGCTTGAAGGAAGGCGTGCCGCCAGCCGTGATTGATGTGATCAAGAACCGTAAAAGCACTGCGGGACTTGATGAAACGGACGCCTTCATTATCGAGCTGGGTCGCCAAATCTGGCACGATCATAAAGTGAAGTCAGAGACATTCGCCAAGGGCAAGGCCTTGTTTGGCCCCAACACTTTGATCGATATTGTTCTGCTGATGGGCAATTATGGCGCCACCGCTGTGCTGCTGACCACAGTGGATATGCAATTGCATCCGGGCGAAAAGCCGCTGTTGCCGATTCCATAAACCAAGACGGTTGGTGCCCAGCGTTGGGCACCAATTTTTCTTACAACACGCCCCACTCAGCGGGCACGCCTCCAGACGCGATGGCCTTGCGCACATAATAGTTCCACATTTTGTCAATGTGATGATCGCGTGTTTCAAAACGCAAAATCTGTTTCACTTCTGCTTCCGTGATCGGCCGTGGCGTTTTGCCAGCCTGCAACACTTGCATCAAAGCCTCGGCATTTTCTTTGAAGTGAATTGCATCACTCAAAATCGCACGCGGTGATTCTGCCACCACCACCATGCCATGCGCACGCATCAGGGCCGCATAATGTGGCCCCAAGGTTTTGGCCAGCTCTTCGCCCTGTTCCGTGAGCTTGATGTGCGATGGATCGGGATGGGTGGGAATACCGCTCTGCCAACGCGTGGCGCGCGCACGCATGGGCACAAGCTGCGTATCGTCCATCATCGTAAACGCAATTGCCAAATCCATATGGCAATGCAAAACGGAATTGATGTCGGGACGTGCGCGCAAGATTTCAATGTGGATCGCGGTCTCGGATGGCGGCTTGCCGTCGCCCTCAATCACCACACCATTAAAATCCACAATCAACATGCGCTCTGGTGCGAGTTCCGCACGCGAATCTGTGCGACGTTGCACAATCAGCGCATCACGGCCCGGCACACGTGTGCACATATGGCCGCTGTAATTGAGGATTCCCTCAGTCTCCAAAATCCGCGTCGCGGCGGCCACATCTGCTTTCAGCGCATCAATCACGCGCGCGTCATCGGTCTTTGTCATTGTTTGTCCTGACGAGGTTAGCGTGAGCGGTCAATAAGGGCCAACACAGAGCGCAAGCGCTCTTTGGCGGGCTCTGGCGCATCAATAATGTCAGCGACAATTTTTTGCAGCTCTTCGCCTGACACTGGATCAATATCGAGATTGATCTTCTTGGCCTCTTCCAAGAACACCGGATCTTTCATTGTTTTATCGAACGCGTCACGCAAAGCTTTGGTGCGCTCTGGTGGCAGATCAGGCGTGGAGAACACAGGTCTTCCAATGCTTGGCGGCGCTGACACAAGTTTGAGCGCAGCGCGATCAGCCTCATTGGCACCCAGATCCATCAAGAGCGGAACGTCTGGCAAATCAGAGGCTTTCTTCAAGCCAATCTGAAACAGAATGTGCATCTTCTTGTCACGAATCCATTCAGGCTTGGTGGCCTTATAGGACGCCCAGCTGTTGGAACCACGCCCCGCAACCTCACCATTTTCCATAGCCAGATTAACTTCAGCGCCACCGGGATAGCCCATGATGATTTTGAATTTCGCACCCAGCAGAGAATTCGCCACCTGCGGATATTGCGCTGATGTGTTGAAGCCTGTGGCGCCAATGGCCACTTCGCGTTTGCGCGCATCGTCGAGTGTTGCAATGCCCGATGTGTACCAAGTGGCCAGCACATTGTTATCGACAACAGGATTGCCGATCCACGTGAATTTGCGTGAGTCAAACGTAATGCCCACATCGCCCAAGGATTGTTCGAGCGGAATGGATTGATCAGCGGTGGCCAAAGTCAGACCGTCTTTAGCAGCGATGGAATAGACATAATTTGCGGCAACGCGACTGCCTGCGCCAATCATATTTTTGGGCACAACATTGGGATTGCCCGGAATGTGTTTGCCGATATGGCGCGCAATCGTGCGCGCATAGAGATCATAACCACCACCGACCGTGAAGCCGACGAAATATTCAATGGTTTTGCTTTTGTAGAAATCAGCAACCGCTTGTTGCGCCAGTGTCGGACCACTCAGCGCCAACGCGCCCATCAGGCCCATAGCGGCAGCGCCGCTCTGTGTGCGAAAATTCATCTGTCCTCCCCAGCTTGGTTTCCCAAGCATCAAATTGCCTGCTTGGGTTTCCCAAGCATGACCGTGACGGTTATCCGTCTTCGTTGGGGCAATTTTGTATCAGCGCAGCGGTCCGCGCAAGGTGTCTGTGGGCGTTTCTCCAAAATGGAGCCGATAATCGCGAGAAAATTGGCTTTTGTTGGCATAACCGACCAATGGGGCAATGTCGCCAACACGCCCGCCTTCAGATTGCGCCTCAATCAGAATGCGCCGTGCGTTGATCAGGCGCATGTCCTTCAAATATTGCATCGGCGTCACATCGCGGTAGGTGCGAAAGCCATAATAGAGCGTGCGCTCACTCACCCCGCTGGCGCGGGCCAGATCTTCTGGCTCAATGAACGCCTGAAAATGCTCGCGCATATAGGCTTCCGCCCGGCGCACATAATAGGGCGCAATGCGCGACTTTTCCTCGCCCTTCAGGCGCTCGGCCGCCGCACTGAGGCTTTTCACCAGCAGCATCACCAGCACATGTTCGGCGTGCATGCCGGCCTGTTGGTCAGCAAAGGCCGGGCGCTCTTGGTTGAGATCGTGGATGATGGTCTCGACAAAGCGCGTCAGCGTGACGGCGCCGCCCAGATCAATGAGGGTCAGCGGGCGGCGATCCAGCAAATCAGGCACGCCATCCACCACACCGCGCGTCAGGCTTTGTTCAATCGCCTCGCGCTCAATCATAATGTTGAGCAGGTCGCAGTGTCCTTCCCAGCGGCGGCGCGAGGGGCCGGGCGCGCTCACCACCAAAGCCTCGCCGGGGCGCACTTTGATCCATTCATCCGTTTGGCTGGCTTCAAACTCGCCACGCAAAGGAATGTGGACCGCCACATGGTGATCGCGTGACCGGAAGGTCTCCGTCTCGCATTGGGTCTGGCTCGACCAGCTCAAATATTTGAAATCGACGCGCCCTACACGGGCGGCGGCGGCCGAAAAGCCACCAAATTTGCGCTCATCACTGACATCAAAGGTGCAGCGTCCGCGACTCATCTCCAAAATACGGCGGCGCGCTGAGGGCACATCGCCGATGATGGAGCCACCCCGGCGGTCTTTAAGGAGCGTGCAGCTCTCAATCCAATCATGTGCGGGAAAAGCGGCGTCTAGCCCCGTCCCCGGCACTTGCTGGCCTTTGCCTGCCATTTGGCTTAGCGCAACGCTCATATCCATCCCTCAAAGTGGCAAGCTTAAGAACGGTTGGACCGCCCTGCTCGCATCTGGCTTGAGTTTAAGCGACTTCCAGAAAAATTGCACTAGCAGGTTAGAAATTGCAGCTGGAGAACATGTTTTAGTGCTAATTGCACAGCAGCTCTTGAATGGCTCAAAACCGACTCATACACTGAAAGCCACGGCTTTCGTTGCGTATGAGGCGGATCTCAACAGCCCCGTCGGCAGCTTCAAAGAGATCAGTCTAGTCAAAACCCGTAGGGAAACATGCCCGATTCATCGAAGTTCTTGTCCCCCATCGAAGACGTCATCGAAGATGCACGTCAAGGCCGTATGTTCATTCTCATCGATGATGAGGGCCGCGAAAATGAGGGTGACCTTGTCATCCCTGCGCAAATGGCCACAGCCGAAGCCATCAACTTTATGGCCAAGCATGGCCGCGGGCTCATCTGCCTGTCCATGACACGCCAACGGACCAACGAGCTTGGCCTTGGTCTCATGAGCATCAACAACAACGCGCCCTACCAGACAGCATTCACTGTCTCCATTGAGGCCGCTGAGGGCGTCACCACCGGCATCTCCGCCGCTGACCGCGCCCAGACCATTCAAGTCGCTGTTGACCCTACCAAGGGCCGCAATGACATCGTCACGCCCGGCCACGTCTTCCCGCTCATCGCCCAAGACGGCGGCGTGCTGGTGCGCGCAGGCCATACCGAAGCCGCCGTGGACGTGTCGCGTCTGGCTGGCCTCAACCCATCAGGCGTGATCTGCGAAATTCTGAATGAAGACGGCACAATGGCGCGTCTTCCCGATCTCGTGATTTTTGCCAAAGCGCATGGTTTGAAGATCGCCACGATTGCCGATCTGATCGCCTATCGCCGCCGCAATGAAAAACTCATCGAGAAGGTGACAGAGGCCACAATCACCAGCCGCTTTGGTGGGCAATTCAAAACCTGCGTTTACGCCAACAAGGTGGAATATGCAGAGCATCTGGCACTTGTGTGTGGCGATGTGACCGGCCCTGAGCCTGTGCTGGTGCGTATGCATCAATATAATTGTCTGGCCGATAGCCTTGGCGACATCACGCCGGGCGCTTTCTCGGGTGGTGAAGCACGCGGACGCGGTGGTGAGCTTGAAGCCTCCATGCGTTTGATTGCCAAAACCGGACGCGGCGTCATCGTCATCATTCGTGATCCGTCGCTCACCCATTTGAGCAGCACAGTGCGCGAACGTGATGGCCATGCCGCACGCCAGCCCATTCATGAGCTGCGTCAATATGGTTTGGGCGCGCAAATCTTGCTCGATCTCGGGGTCAAAAACATGATCCTGTTGTCGAACACCAACCGCACCATTGTCGGTCTGGATGGCTACGGAATTTCGCTGGTCGGGCAACAGCCCATCCCCAGCATCTAAACAACAGCGCGGAGCAAACGCTCCGCCGCTCAACAAACAGTCACGGGGTTCATCCCCGTGGCTTGAAGACCAATCAACTTCGGTCCGACCCGCAAGGGCGAGATCGCGGCAACATACTCGGGAGGGCAACACCATGACTGCTGGTGCAATAAGACGGGATTTTATCACCGTCTTGGATATGAAGGTTGAAGTTGAACGTATGGGCAAAGGAAAGCCTGTGCTCGTTCTGTCTGGCGAAGAGCAATTGGAGCAGGCGTCAGCCGCCCTTGCCGATCTTGCCAAAGATCATGAATTGATTTTTGTGTCCCCACCCGGCTTTGGTCGCTCAGAGCGTCCTGACTGGATTTCTGGCCCAGAAGATCTGTCATTCATTTTGATGGATGTGCTCTCAGCTCTAAACCTTGGCCCCGTGCCTGTGATTGGCTTCTCTTTGGGCGGCTGGCTGATTGCTGAAATCGCAACCAAGGATGATCGCTTCTTCTCCAAGCTCGTATTTGTGAATTCCTATGGCGTGAAGATCGGCGGTCCTTTTGATCGCGACATCAACGACATTTGGACAACACACGCCGACAAGGTTGCCAAATGGAAATGGCATGATGTGGAAAAGGGCAAGCGCGACTTCCCATCCATGGCTGAAGACGATTTGAAAATCGTGGCCCGCAATGTTGAGTCAACGGCTCGCTTCTGCTGGCAGCCTTACATGCACAATCCAAAACTCACCAAGCGCATCCATCGCATCAAAACCCCTAGCCTGTTTGTTTGGGGCGAGAATGATGGCATCACACCAGTGACCTATGGCCGCGCCTACAGCCAGCTGATTGCGGGCTCGAAGTTTGCAGCCATTCCCAATGCTGGCCATTTTCCGCACATCGAACAGCCCGAAGCTTTCTTGAAAAGCGTTCGTTCATTTTTGGCTTAACTCCATTACATTCCTGAAATAGGAGAGAGACATGCAAGCCTGGCACTTTACCGAAATGCCCTATCCCGATCTGCCACCGTCAGATCAGATGTCCACAATGCGCGTATCGCTTTCAAATAAATATTATGATCCCAAGATCGGCGCCGATCTCTACAATCGTTATCTCGACGAATATATGATTGCAGATGATCTTGGTCTGGATTTGATGGTCAACGAACATCATCAAACCGCCACCTGCATCGACACTTGCGCCCCATTGTCGGCCGCCATTTTGGCGCGCCAAACAAGCAAGGGCCGCATTCTCATTCTGGGCAATCCGGTTTCCAATCGTGGCGACCCAGTGCGCATTGCTGAAGAAATGGCAATGATCGACAACATCTCACGCGGACGCCTTGAAGTGGGCTTCGTGCGCGGCGTGCCTTACGAAGTGTTTGCATCCAACTGCAACCCAACCGAGACCGTTGAGCGCATGTGGGAAGGCATTGATCTGGCGCTTGCTGCATGGCGCACGGTTGACGAGCCTTTCAACTTTGAAGGCAAGTTCACACATCGTCGCCAGATCAATCTATGGCCAACGCCTTACCAGCGCCCTTATCCACCAGTGTGGATCACCGGCTCGTCGGATTACGAGGCCATCAGCCGCGCAGCGAGCCGTGGTTTCACATTCGCAACCTTCTTGCAGCCGCATGAGACAGTGAAAAAATTGTTCGATTGCTATCGTGCAAATTACGTTGACTGCGGACAGCCCGGTGGCGGTGGCGTTGGCTTCTTGCCGCTCGTCTACACAGCCGACACTGAGTCTGAGGCTGAAGCGGGCATGAAGGAATTGCTCTGGTATATGACTGCAAAGACAGAGCCACAGTTCCGCAATCCTCCCGGCTATGTCGGCGTTGATCTCAACGTGAAGGCATTGCAAGGCGCCTTCTCAGGCCGCACGGACGCGATGCGGTCTAAGGGTCTTGAGTTCCAGCGCGATCAGGGCGTCATCATGTATGGCACGCCAGATCAGGTGGCCGAGCAGGTTAAGCGTTTCTACGGACTCGTTGGCGGCTTCGATCATTTGTTGATGATGCAGCAGGCTGGTCATCTCGACCACGCCCGCACTGTGAAGAGCATGACCTTGTTTGCCAAGGAAGTGTTCCCGCAGATCAAAGATCTTGCCCGCACAAAGCCAACCAAGGTTTTGGCAGCAGCTGAATGAGCGAGAGCCATTACGTCTTAGTTGACGGCATCAACACGCACTATCTGGAATCCGGCACAGCACATCGCGGTCGCCGGCCTACCATTCTTCTGCTGCATTCTGCCGAATTTGGCGGTGCGGCTGAACTGTCTTGGGAATTCAACATTGATGTGTTGGGCGAGCATTTCCATGTGCTAGCCCCCGATCATCTGGGCTTTGGCCGCACCGATAAAGTCTTCGACTTCAACGGCCAGTTTGATCGGCGCATTGCGCACATTCGTCGTTTCATCGAGACAATGAAAACAGGCCCCGTCCATGTGATGGGCAGCTCGATGTCAGGCGGCTTAAGCCTAACAGTTGCGGCGCGCACCTCACCTGATTGGCCCTTGCTGAGTGTTGTGTGTTGTTCGGGTGGCGGCGATTCACCCAACAATGAAGCACGCAAAATTCTCAACACCTATGACGGCACGCGCGCCCATATGCAGAGCATCATTGACGTGATGTTTGTTGATAAATCATGGGCGCAGAATGAAGCCTATATTGATCGGCGTCAGGAAATAGCCCTCCTGCCCGGCGCGTGGGAAGCCACCGCCGCCGCGCGCTTCAAAGCACCATTTACAAATCCAAATGGCGGCTCACGCGAACGCGACTCGATCAATTACGCCAATATCAAAGTGCCCGTGCTGGTGATGGCTGGTCGC
>CAIUDK010000162.1 GCA_903897875.1 uncultured Hyphomicrobiales bacterium | reverse complement strand
GCCGCAGGTTCTTCACCCTTTGGCTGGTCAGGCAATAGAAGCCGCGACTTTAGGTAGGCAAGCCAAGCCGCCATGACCTAATAGTCGGCAGCCAGCTCAAGCCGCACCTTACGGGCCGCTTCGATAAAGACGAGATATTGCTCGGCCAAGGCCAAAACAGAAATCTTGGCGAGATCCACTTTCTGGCGGCGCGCAAGCTCCAGCAACAGGTCAAGCGGACCTTCGAATCCATCCACATCGACCAAAAACGACGGCTCAGCGTCGGCTTTGTCGATCTCGACACTCTCAAACGGCAATTGTGAAGCCACGAATCACTCCGGCTGCATCGGTTCATCCCGATCGCGGAAAAGATTGGCCCCTCTAATCCGCGCTCGCAAGCACCAAGTCGACCTTGGCGCGGGCGTCCACAAGATCTACATCATCTGGGACCGTTTCAAGGCGCGCAAGTGCCCTTTCGGCCCTCTCAAGCGCCCGACCCGCCAAGATCGGTGCCGCCTTGGCAACAGGGACAGACTCGGCCAAATCGCCATTGCAGTGCAAAGCCACGTCGACGCCAGCGGCAAAAACCGCCTCCGAGCGCTCTGCAAAGCTTCCCGACAGCGCCTTCATGGACAGATCATCGCTCATCAACAGGCCATCAAAGCCAATCGCCCCACGAATGATCTCGGCCACGACCTTTTTGGATGTGGTGGCCGGGTTCAGCGGATCAAGGGCTGTGAAGACAACATGAGCGGTCATGGCAAGCGGCGCATCATTGAGAGCGCGGAAGGGCGCAAAATCGATCCGCTCCAGCTCGGCAAGGCTGGCGTGGACGACTGGCAGCTCCATATGGCTGTCCGCATTGGCGCGGCCATGCCCCGGGATATGCTTGATCACTGGCAGAACGCCACCCGCCAGCAGGCCATCAATCACGGCGCGACCATAGCGCGCCACGATGGCGGGCTCATCGGCATAGGCGCGATCGCCGATCACGCCATGGCCTTCGGGAGCTGGCACATCGAGCACGGGCAGACAGTCCACCGTAATGCCAACCGCGCGCAAATCCTCCGCCATCAAGCGGGCAGACAAGCCAGCCAGCGCGACCTTTTGGGCATCGGAATGACCAGCAAGCTGGTGAAAACGGGCAGCGGGCGGATAGGCTGGCCAATGGGGCGGACCCAGCCGCTGCACCCGACCACCCTCTTGATCGACCAGAACAGGAGCCGAGGCGCGACCGACTATGGATCTAAATTCTTCAGTAATCTTAGATACTTGCAAGCGATCTTGAATGTTTCGCTTGAATAAGATCAAGCCCCATGGCCGATAGGTCTCAAGAAAAGCGCGCTCCTCGGCCGTGAAGGACAGACCCTTCAGCCCAGTGATGAGTGCGCGGCAATGAGGCTGTGAGGACATGATCGTCTTTTGCAATAAGAGCGCAGAAGACGCGAGACCCCCGCGCCTTCCTTAAAACACCAAACTAGTTGGCGGCGATGAAGCAAGTGCCGCCGGACGCTTTGATCCTTTCACAGATCGAAATCGCCTCGGTCCGATCCGCGACGTTGACGCGCACACGGTAGACCGTGCGACCGCCCACATCACCCTTCATCACGCTTGGGCGATGCCCGCCCAGTGCGCCAGCATATTTGGCCTGAAGTGTTGAGGCTGCCGTCTTGGCCTCCGCCTCAGAGGGCGAGCCCGACAACTGAACCGCAAACGTGCCCGATGTGGCGACCGCTGCAATCGCCGTTGGCGTGGCTGGCTTGCTGGCCGCTACGCTGGCAGGCAGGATCCGCCGAGGCTCTTCTGGGGCCGATGCCTGTGGTGTGGCCGCGCCACGTGTCACAGTCTTGGGCGTTGCCGCCTTTGGATCAGCCACGGGAGCTGCCGGCACAACAGCCGGAGCGGCTGGCTTGTTAGTTGTTGGCGTCAGTGACATCAGGCTTGGACGAGCCAAGGGTGCTGGCTGCGCAGCTGGTGGCGCTGGCGTTGGCACAACGGGCTTATCAGACTCGCTGCCCTCGATGATCGAACCATCGGGCCGCACAGAGACCGTCTTCACCCGACGTGGCTCAGGAAAGCCATTGTTTGGGGCCGTTGCTGGCGCACCAGCGCCAACGAGACGCTGCTGGCGCAAAGGTGCTTGCGACAGATCGACAGGCTGTTCTTCGCGGTTGACGACTTTGGTGTCGGTGACGGACTCGCCGCCCTTGCTCAAAACGGTGGCCGATGTGTTGGTCTCGATGGGGCCGCCTGGATTTTCCGGCTCCACCTTGGTTGGGCCAGCCAAAGCCTTAATGACTGGCGCCTCTTTAGGGCCAGACATGCTGCGCAAGGTGAACGCACCACCAATGCCACCAGCGATCAAAAGAAGAATGCCGGCTGTCACATAAACGCGGCGACGGCTCGACTTTGGCTCATCATAGCCAAAATCGGCTGGCGGTGGCGCATAATGATCTTCTGGCAGCCAAGGCTCATTGTATTGGCCTTGAGCCGCAGCTGGATCAGCGGGCGCGCCCACAAATGGATCGTATTCTGGTTCGGCTGGCGGCTGTGCGTAAAAGCCGCCCTGCGGCGCATAGCCAGCTTGTGGCGCATAGGCCGCTTGCGGCGCTTCAGCCATATAATTGGCCTCTGGCGCATAGTCGGTCTGATTCACGTGAATCGATGGCGCGCGCGGATAGCCCGTGGAGATAGGGTTGCGCTCAGCAAAGAAATCATTGGGACGCGCAACGGCCTCGCGTGGCGGATCGCGCAGCACAGGACCTTTTGGCGCTGGAGCTTTGAGAACAGGCTCCTTGGAAAAGTCGTTATAGCCCTGCTCGAAAGCACCGCTCAGACGATCGCTAAAGCCTTGGGGGGACCATGTTTGCGCTGGCGCTGCGGCAGGCGCAGGCGATGGCGCAGCTGGTGCTGGCGCAGCAGCCTGACGCGGCGGCACTTTCTCACCAAAAATCGGGGCAAAAGGATCACGACCGGGCTCACCAACAAGGCGAGCGAGTTCGGAAAGCGCATCTGGCTGCGGAGCTGAGCTTTGTGGCTCACGCAGGCGACGCTCGAATTCATCGAGGTCGATAGACTGATGCGGTGGCGAGCCAGACGGACTCATATCATTACCTCACAACGCGACATTCCACTGTTCAGAACAGCCTGAACAGTGCGCCAAACGTCGCATTACGGGACCCGCAAGCGACCAATCAGCGCATTTCTAGCGGGGCACTCACACCTAAGATCCGGAGCCCCGAAGCCAAAACTCCCGTTAACGATGAAATCAACGCAAGCCTAGCTAAAGTTAACTCTCGTCTTTCTTCATTAACAAAGCGTAATTGTGGCTGATCTTTGCCCTTATTCCAGTGCGAATGGAACGCGCTGGCCAGTTCATGAAGATAAAATGCAATACGATGCGGCTCATGAGCAAGCGCAGCAGCGTCAATCTGACGTGGATATTGGGCAATCAACTTGATCAACCCCTGCTCGCCTTCGTCACTCAGCAGATCTAGCTTGGCCTCAGCGAGTGCTTGGGGCGTAATATCCAAATCTGGAAACGCCGCCAAAGCCTGACGCATCACCGAGCTGCCGCGCGCATGGGCGTATTGCACGTAGAACACGGGGTTCTCGCGGGATTGTTCAATTACCTTGGCAAGATCGAACTCCAACGTCGCGTCGTTCTTGCGAAACAGCATCATGAAGCGCACGGCATCGACGCCCACTTCATCCACCACTTCACGAAGCGTGACAAAATCACCAGAGCGCTTGGACATTTTCACGGGCTCGCCCATGCGCATCAGCTTCACAAGCTGGCACAATTTGACGTCGAGCTTTGCTTTGCCTTGCGACACAGCCGCAACCGCTGCCTGCATACGCTTGACGTAGCCGCCATGGTCGGCGCCCCACACATCAATCAGAGTGGTGAAGCCGCGATCTACTTTGGATTTGTGATAGGCAATATCGGCCGCAAAATACGTGTAGGAGCCATCTGACTTCATCAACGGGCGGTCGATGTCATCGCCAAACTCGGTCGAGCGGAACAATGTCTGTTCGCGGTCTTCCCAATCTTCAATCACCTGCCCCTTTGGTGGTGGCAAGCGGCCTTCATAGACAATGCCCCGCGCACGCAGATCAGCAATCACAGCGCCAATCACATCACCCTGCGCACCGCGCGTGAGCGAACGCTCCGAGAAGAACACATCATGCTTGATGTTGAGGGCAGCCAGATCCTCGCGGATCATATCCATCATGGCGTCAATGGTGGTGGTGCGCACCAGCTCAAGCCATTCGCTCTCAGGCTGATCGAGCAATTTGCGGCCATATTTGGCGGCCAAAGCTGCGCCTGCGGGCTTGAGATAATCGCCGGGATAGAGACCTTCTGGAATCTCACCAATGGTTTCGCCGAGCGCTTCGCGATAGCGCATAAAGGCTGAACGGGCCAAGACATCGACCTGCGCGCCAGCATCATTGATGTAATATTCGCGCGCCACTTCAGTGCCAGCAAATGACAACAGAGCTGCCAGCGCATCGCCAAACACAGCGCCGCGACCATGGCCCACATGCATGGGGCCAGTTGGATTGGCCGACACATATTCAACATTCACAGAGCCAATGTCTTGCACACGCGCCAAACCGCCGCGGCCAAAATCATCGCGCTTGAGGATGGATTGGCGCAGCACTTTTTCAAGCAGCACAGTTTTGAGACGAATGTTGATGAAGCCGGGGCCAGCCACTTCGGCCTGATCGACAGTCTCAATCTTGGCCAGAGAAAACGCGATTTCGGTCGCCAATTCACGCGGGCTGCCAAACGAGGCCTTGGCCTCTTTGGCGTAGACCATGGCAGCATTGGTGGCCAGATCGCCATGCGTGGTATCGCGCGGCGGCTCAACCACAAAGCGGGTCAGATCCAGATCAGCCGGAAGACGCCCGTCCTGCACAATCCCGGTTAGGATGGCGGCCACATGGGTCTGAAAGTCGGCGAAGATGTTCATGAGTTATCCAAAGCAGAGCGTGAAAGGCGCGAAATCGAGCTGACAAGCGTGCCCCCGCCTAACGCAATTCGGGGGCCTCGTCAAAAAGGCGACGGTGTTCGGCCAGCGCAAAGCGGTCCGTCATGCCCGCAATATAATCGCAGATGTGATGCGCAACTTGGCTTTGCGAGGCCCCCTTTTGCATCATATTTTCAGCCGCTTGGCCCCATTCGGCGGGCATAGCGCGCGGATTGGCCAAAAATGCCTCAAACAAACGCCGCACCACGCCCAAGGCTTCGTTGCGAATTTTGACGATATGGGGGTGGCGATACATGCGCGGAAATAGGAATTTCTTGATCGCCTGATCGGCCGCCACCATGGCGGGCGAAAACGCCACCATCTGCTGAGTTTGGGCGCGCACATCAGCGGCGCTGCGGGGCGCAGCTGCGACAAGACGGCGCGCACTCTCGGTAATCGCATCCTCAACGAAACGCGTAATGAGACGCCGCCCCACTTCATGGATCCGCCGCCCGCGCTCAAGGCCGGGATGTTTGATTTCAATCTCACGCACAATATCGCCCACAAAGGCGACATCAAGCAGATCGTCCAAATCGAAAAAGCCAGCCCGCAGACCATCGTCAATGTCATGGGCATTGTAGGCAATGTCATCAGCGATGGCGGCGCATTGCGCCTCAGCACTGGCAAAGCTCGCCAGATCAAGGCTGTGGCGGGCATTATAGGCAGCAATGGCGCGAGGCACGCCGCGCGCCTGATAGCGCGCCAAAGGCTGGCCCAACGCATCCGTGACGGGGCCATTGTGTTTGACCAAACCCTCCAGCGTTTCCCACGCCAGATTGAGCCCATCAAAATCGGCATAGCGACGCTCAAGCTCGGTGACGATCCGCAAGGCCTGCGCATTGTGATCGAAGCCGCCCAGATCCACCATGACCTCAACCAGCGCATCCTCGCCCGTATGGCCAAAGGGCGTGTGACCAAGATCATGCGCCAAAGCCAAAGCCTCGGCCAGATCGTCATCCAACCCCAATGCGCGCGACAAAGCACGGGCGATTTGGGCGACCTCAATCGTATGGGTGAGGCGGTTGCGATAATGATCGCCCTCATGAGGCACAAAGACCTGCGTCTTAAACGAGAGCCGCCGAAACGCAGTGGAATGGATAATACGATCCCGGTCGCGCTGAAACTCGCTACGCGTCGGCGAGCCGGGCTCAGCATAAAGCCGCCCGCGAGTTTGGCTGGATTGGGATGCAAAGATGGCGCGCTGGGCTGGGTTAGGCGAAAGCGCGGGATTAGCTGAAAATGTCATCGACCCTGCCCCCGCTTCAATATGCCCAGCTGATTCCGCAGCAACCCTTATGGAGTGGCCCGAGATAGGTGGGGCGTCAAGGCGCGCGTTGAAGATGCACCCGCAAGAGCCTATATACAGACACGACCACACCAAAGGTGCAGCCCATGACCAATACGGACGCCCTCTCCCAGCCGAGCATTACCGAACGCGCTGCCAAGCGTGTCGCGCATATTTTGGCGAAAGAGCCTGCTGGCTCCATGCTGCGCGTGGCGGTGAATGGTGGTGGTTGTTCTGGTTTTCAATATGCGTTCGACATTGTGTCTGAGCGCGAGGCCGATGATCTTGTGCTGCCTGCTGGCGATACCTGCGTTTTGGTGGATTCGGTTTCGCTCGATTATCTCAAAGGTGCCCGCATCGATTTTGTGGATGATCTGATGGGCCAATCTTTCAAGATTGATAATCCCAATGCCACCGCGTCTTGCGGTTGCGGCACGAGCTTTTCTCTTTAACTTTGGCGCAACGGCATGCACGCACTCTTTATCGGCCAAACCTATATTGATGTGACGCTGCTGGCCGATGGAATGCCTACAGGTGATGAGAAATCAGTTGCCCGTGATTACGCTGTGTCGTTTGGCGGCAATGCTGTCACCGCCGCTTTTGCCTGCGCGCATTTGGGCATTGTGCCTGATCTGCTCACCTCGCTCGCCGATGATTGGTTGGGCCGCATGTTTCTCGACATGGCGGCGAAATATCATGTGCCGATTCATGGCCGCAAAGTGCGCCGCTCTTCGCTGTCGTTTATTTTTCCCAACAATGGCAAGCGCGCCATTTTGCGCGCGCGCGATGATGATTATCTCCACCCCCTGCCCTCGCTCAACATAGACGGCTGCCGCGCCTTGCATTTGGATGGCCACCAAGCTGATGCCGCCATTCATTATGCAAAGCTGTGTCGCAGCAATGGCGTCTTAACATCGCTCGATGGTGGCGGCTTGCGCGCCAATACGCATGATCTGCTTGAATACATTGACGTTGCGATTGTGGCCGAGCGTCTTTGCGAGCAGATGAATCTATCAGCTGAAGGCATGTTGGATTATTTGAAATCGCGCGGCTGTCGCATTGGCGGTGTCACCGAGGGTGAGCGCGGCATGCTTTGGTACAATGAAAAGGGCGTTGTTTCGCGCATGCCAGCTTTGTCTGTGCCGCGCGATAAAATCATCGACACATCAGGCGCTGGCGATATGTTCCATGGTGCTTATGTGGCGCATTATCTTGAGCAGCCGCATGCGCCATGGGAAGACCATTTCGCCTTTGCCCGCGCCGCCTCTGCGCATAAAATTCAACATTTGGGCAATGAGGCCGGCCTGCCAACGCAGGCCGACGTTTTGGCGTTGATGAAGCGCTATCCAGCGCCTTTGGTGGCGGCTTAAAATTAAGCCGGATCCCACTTCTCAGTTGATTGCGCTTCCACAACAGCGATGGCTGTCATGTTCACAATGCCGCGCGCTGTGACTGATGGCGTAAGAATATGCGCTGGCTTTGCTGGGCCAATCAGAATGGGGCCAACGGGCAGCGCATCTGCTGCAATCTTCACAAGCTGGAAGGCGATGTTGGCGGCGTCCAGATTTGGCATGACCAACAAATTGGCCTCACCCTTGAGCGGCGAGCCGGGCATGATCAAATCGCGAATGGCTGGCGACAGAGCCGTATCGGCCTGCATTTCACCATCAACAATCAGATTGGGGCTGCGCTCGCGCAAGATGGCGAGTGCCTCGCGCATTTTGATCGCTGAGGCGGAATCCGAAGAGCCGTAATCGGACTGCGACAACAGCGCGACCTTGGGCTGAATGCCAAAGCGGCGCACATGTTCGGCGCAATGGATTGTCATCTCAGCGATTTCCATCGCGGACGGATTGTCGCGCACATGGGTGTCGGCCAAGAAGAACGCGCCGCGCTGCGTGATGAGCAGACTCAGCGCATAAAAATCATGCATGCCGGGGGCAAGACCGATGATGTCCTTGATCATGGTCAGGCGCGATTTGAAGCGCCCTTCCAGACCGCAGATCATCGCAT
>CAIUDK010000161.1 GCA_903897875.1 uncultured Hyphomicrobiales bacterium | reverse complement strand
TAAGCGCGGCGCACACCTTCGTCAACCAAACCACCCCTAAGCTTAGCAACTACCAAACGCCGGTATTTGGCATCGAAGCCCAAGGTTCTTGTGGCGCGAGTGGACCGCCTTTTTGCAGCAATTCGATGGAAATATTGTCCGGCGAGCGGATAAAGGCCATATAGCCATCCCGCGGCGGGCGCCCGACAGTCACACCAAGCTTCATCAATCGGTCACATAAAGCGTAAATATCGTCGACACGATAAGCCAAATGTCCAAAATTCCGGCCACCCGTATACGTCTCTGGATCCCAGTTAAATGTCAGCTCAACAAACGGGGCGCTGGTGGACTTAGCCTGCTCGACATCGTCGGGGGCGGCCAGAAAAACAAGCGTAAAGCGCCCCTTTTCATTGTCCACACGCCGCATCTCGACTAACCCAAGCTTGTTGCAATAGAAATCAAGCGATTCTTCAAGGTTGCTCACACGCACCATGGTATGAAGATATTGCACGCGCTTCTCCTTTGGGAGTTCAATTCAGGAATTCACTGACCCGCTCGGCCAGTCATTCAGATGATAGATAGAGCACGAAAGGCAAGAGGACAAAATGAGCGATACGAAGGCCCTCAAAGAAAAAGCCGCACTCCTCTCTATCGCAGCAAGCGCCCTGCTGACACTTGGTAAGCTCGTCGCAGGACTCTTGTCGGGCTCACTCGCCCTTTTGTCCGAAGCTGGCCATGGCCTTCTGGACACGGGCGCAACCATTCTCACTTATTTTGCCATCAAAGCGGCTGACCAACCCGCCGATGACGAGCATCACTTTGGCCATGCTAAAATTGAGGCTGTGGCTGCACTTGCCGAAACTGGTCTGCTATTTGTGCTGGCCATTGGCGTACTTGTTGAAGCGGCACGCCGGTTGGCCGGCATCGAAATTCATACCGTCGATGCCAATTGGCTGGCCTTTGCCGTGCTTATCGTTTCAATCATCGTTGATTTTATACGCTGGCGCTCGCTGACAAAGATCGCCCACGATACGAAAAGCGACGCACTGGCCGCAGATGCCTTACATTTTTCGAGCGATCTCGTGGGCTCAGCGCTCGTCCTGATCGGCCTTATTGCCGTTCAGTTTGGATTTATTCAGGGCGATGCTTTTGCAAGTATTGGCGTAGCTGCCTTCATTGCTATCGCGGGCTATCGCTTGGGACGTCGTACCATCGACACGCTTGTTGATACTGCCCCAGTGGGGATTTCAGATCGCATTAAAGCGATCGTAGAAAACATAACAGGTGTAGTTGGGATTGATTTTATTCGTCTGCGCCCGGCAGGACCGCAAATCATTGGCGAAGTGGGAATCTTTGTTCCCCGCACAATGGCCTTAGAAGACGTAGCACTCGTCAAAGACGAAGTGACAAACGCCATTCTGAGTGAATTGCCAGAAGTGCTTGCAACAATCACCGCCAACCCACGCGCACTCGATGACGAGAGCGTGTTGGAGCGCGTTCTTCTTGTCGCTGCAAGACGCAGATTACCCGTCCATCATGTGACGGTTCAAGAAATTGACGGCATCAAATCAGTAAGCCTCGATGTTGAACTCGATGGGCGCATGGAACACGTTGCGGCGCATGATATTGCATCGTCTCTCGAACACGCTATCGCAGACGAAATTGGCGATAACATCGAGGTTGAAACGCATATTGAACCGCTTGAGGTTCAAGAGCTCAGTGGCCGCGATGTCTGTGATATATGGGGAGATGGGATAACCCGCTCTTTGATCCAAAACGCCAATATTGGCGGGACCATTGTCGATGTTCACAACGTGCGGGTTAGAGAGGCGTCAGGCGGCCTCGTTGTGAACTACCATTGCCGGGTCAACGGGCATCTGACAGTTGACCAGGTTCATGAAGCGGTCGATCTGATCGACCATAAAGTGCGTCTCGACTTTCCAAAAATTACGCGCGTTGTGGGACACGCTGAACCCATCCGCTAATTAAAGCGGCAAGGGCCACGACCTGTCAGGCGACCGCATAGCAACCCAAAAGACACCAGCTGCATGAACAAACGCGACACCTACCAACAAAGTTGGCAGGGTCGCGCCAATGACTGACGACTGTAGAAAAGAGACAATCGCAGATCCCGCGACCATGAAGATTGCATTGAGAATATTGACCCCGGCTACGACGCGTGCGCGCTGATCGGATTTTGCCCAGCTCTGAACGGCTGCAAAAGCAGGCACCACAAACAAGCCGGCCATTGCGGCCAAACCGACGACATCGACTGCCAATCTTAAACCCGTAAAACTGACAAAAAATTCAGTCAGGCTTATCTGCTCTTGAACGCGCGAGAGAGCGGAACTGAGCCAAGCCAGATCGAGCAAAAACACAGACATCAGTAGGCCCGGCGCAGACACATAACGCATGGTGATTTTTCCATGCGCAACAATGGCCGCCATGATCGAGCCAACGCCGACACCAAGCGCAAATAGCGCGCTAATTGCCGTCTCAACATCAACCCCACCACCCAATTCTTGTTTGACGAGGAGCGGAATCAAAGACAACGCGATAGCGCCAGTCATCCAGAAAAGACTAACGGAAACCCCACCAAGCCATAGATTTTGATCCGCTTTGATTAAGCTCACGAGCTGACCAGTGGATGCAAAAACATTGAAACGAGGCTTCAAATCAGCCGTGGCGCGCGCCGTGTAGGGGATCAACAAACTCGTCAACCAGCAGGCTAAGGCCACGCCCATCAACTGCAACATCATACTAAACGCAGATCTGGCATGCTCAATAACATAGCCACCAATCAGCAAACCCAACACAATCGCGATAAAGGTCGCACCTTCAATCAGCGCATTGGCGGAAGGCAATTGCTCAGGCTTTAATTGATCAGGAAGAATTCCGTATTTAATCGGCCCGAAAAGAGCAGCCAAAACACCCAGCCCAAATAAAACAACAAATAGCAGCTCAATCGATTGCAAATAGAAGCCAAGCGCAGCGACAGCTTGGACAAGCAATTCAGCGAATTTCAAAACCCGGGCCATTTTAGCTTTATCATGGCTATCGGCAATTTCGCCGCCAAGGCCGGACAAAAACAGGGATGGCAAAACAAAAATGCCGATCGCCAAGCTGACCAATGCGCCCGTATCCTCAACGCCAAAGCGGAATAGGATCATCAAAGCGATCATTTGGCGGACAAAATTGTCGTTAAAGGCCGAAAAAAACTGGCACCAAAAAAGTGGCGCAAACTGCCGAGATTTGAGCAAATTCAGAAACAAGGCTACCTCCGCAGTCCAGACTTCTCGTTTGGGTTAGCATTAGTTTAAAAC
>CAIUDK010000160.1 GCA_903897875.1 uncultured Hyphomicrobiales bacterium | reverse complement strand
GGCGTCGCCAAGCGGTAAGGCAGCGGATTTTGATTCCGCCATACGGAGGTTCGAATCCTCCCGCCCCAGCCATGACATCTGGTTTTCTTGTGATTTTCCCGAAATTTTCATGATTTTGCCCCGAGCCTGCGCTTCCGGGGCCTTTTTGCTTGGGCTTTGCGGCTGCTTAAGCTCTCTGACGGCCGCTTGACGCATATCAATGTCTTACTCGCTTGCAGCTCTAGTCTTTCGTTAGATTTCGGGGCAAACTGCGCCGGTGACCGCTCGTAAAAACAAAAATCAAATGGGCGCAGGGGAGATGGAAATGTCAGTTCGAAATATTATTGCTGTGCGGGGGCTTAATCTTGCGGTGCGCGATTTAGAGGCGAGCACGAAATTTTATCAAAATGGCTGGGGCCTTGAAGAAGTGTCCAGAGGCGAGGGTGTTGTCTATCTGCGCGCCACCGGCACCGAGCATCATGTTCTAGCCCTTCACGAGGCTCCGCAATCTGCCTTTCTAGGCACGCGTTTGGCCGCGCCCGATAAAGCCACTGTCGATGCCATTCATGCGCGCGCGGTGGGTTTTGGCGCTGATGTTATCTCGCGCCCTCATGTGCTGAGCGCGCAGGCTGGTGGCGGCTATGGCTTTGGCTTTCGCACCCCTGATGGCATTACCCAATGGGTGAGCAGTGATGTCGCCGCGCATCAAGATGCGATTGACGACAATCATCGCCCCAATAAGTTTTCGCATGTCGTTATTCGGGCCGCTAATTTTCCAACACTGCAATCGTTCTACACCGACCTCTTGGATTTCCGATTGTCGGATGAGACGGATGGAATTGATTTTCTGCGCTGCTCGAGAGATCACCACAGTGTGGCGTTGGCCAAAGCGGCTGGTCCCGGTCTGCATCACATGGCGTTCGAAGTGCCAAATCTCGATGGGCTGATGTATGCGTCGGGCAATATGCGCACACAGGGCTATGATGTTGAATTGGGCGTTGGACGCCATTCAGGCCCCGGCAATAATATCTTCAGCTTCTTTGTTGAGCCCAATGGCTTTGCCATCGAATACACAACCGAGATGGAACAGGTTGATGATGCGACCTATCCCAAGCGCAGCGCGCAATGGTGGCGCGACAATCGCCCCAACAAGAGCGGCTGTGCGTGGGGCATGGCAACCAAGAAATCAGAGCGTTTGTTGAGCGCACGAGCTGGCAAGCTTGTCTCGGAATTGAATGGTTGTGATGCCGTGATTTCCAAACATCTTGCAGGCTAGGCCAGAGCACAAAGACACGCTCAAGATTTGAGCGTGTCGCGCTGGCGCCTGTTTAAATAGCAGGGCCTTTTAGGTGCGGCGTATCAATGACACCTGTGAGCTGTTCTTTGGGGATTGCTAGAACGGCTGGCTCATCGAAGATTTCGCCCATTTTCGATGGCACACCGCTCTTTTGGAGTTCCTCCAAGAACTTGCGATGAATACGGTGATCTTGATCTTCATATTCAATTTGGCGTCCGCCCTGTTTCACCGATGTCGAACCGCCGCCTTCATTGCTGACGCGTCGCAATGAGATCATCGGATAGCGCGCGCTGCCCAGACTGCACGCCAAATAGCGCGCTGGTGTGTCGCAGGTGTTGAAGTGCTGATGGAACATCCAGAACGGTGGCGTATACATAAAACCATGCCGCCATGGCAGTTCGACAAATTCAGAATCGCCATCATACCAGAGCAGCGAATAGCCCTCGCCGCTCACTGCATGCACATGCGTGCCCGCCGCATGGCGATGGGCCTTCTTGTAGCTACCAACCGGAATTTCTGATGTATGCGCATGCATCGTTCCATCAGCGAGCTGGAAGAAAACATTCTTCGAGCCTTTGCCGCGCGCATTGAGTTCGTAGAGCTTGAAGCTTGTCAGATCGTGAACGAAGTTTGTTTCCCATACATTGATGGTGGCATGTCCGTTTGAACGTTCATATGTGCTGTGCTCGCCTTCGCCTTCAAAATGATTGGGCCGGCCGATGCGCTCGTGGAATTTGTAGGGATTGTTAAAAATGAAATCGACGTTGTGATAATGATTGATCGCAAGCGGCGCGTCATTGGTGCAAGACAGACGCACAGATTCAAGGCCGGAGCTGTTAAAGATCTGATAGTCGCAATTGAGCGGAATGGAGAACAGCGCCTTCGGGCCCCATTCAAATGTGTTCTTATCGCCATTGGGCAACCACACAATTGTTGAGCCATAGCCAGACAGCACATAGAAAAAAGCTTCGTAGAGATGTTTGACGGGGCGGGTCTTTTTGCCGGGCTCAATTTCGAGCACATAATTGGCAACAAAATCGCCGCGGCCATGGGTATGTGCAAAACATCCACGCGCGTCGTAGCGATCCCATTTCTCTGTCTTCAGCGCCAAGAGATCATGGCCGAAATTGAGATGGACCGGAATCCCCTCGCCATTTGCCCAGTCCATATAAGGATCAAGAAAAAACTTTTGGGGCTCGGTGGTCATGGTGTCTCCTCGGTGCATATTTCTTTTATGCATCCTTAGGGCGATGCCATGCGGTGTGTCCAGTCAAAAGCGTAGCCGCGCGCTATTGCGAAGGCGCTCGCTCGATATGTATGTGATTGAGCGCCTTAGCCCTCAATCACATAGAGGCCGACATCCACGGTTCCAATGCGGAAACCTGCCTCGCAATAGGCCAGATAATAATCCCACATGCGACGGAAGCGATCATCAAAGCCCAACG